>CAYOBK010000028.1:0-7840 GCA_964402275.1 uncultured Bauldia sp. | reverse complement strand
GAGGGCATCGTGCAGCGCGATCGAGGTGTGGCTGTAAGCTCCTGGATTGATGACGATTCCGCGGGCGCGGAGACCGGCCTCCTGGATCCAGTCGACCAGTTCGCCCTCCTTGTTCGACTGCCGGAAATCGACCTCCTGGCCGAGGTTCGCCGCGGCCTTCCGGCATTCCGCCTCGATCTCGCCCAGCGTCGTCGAGCCGTAGATCTCCGGCTCCCGCGAGCCGAGGAGGTTGAGGTTGGGTCCGTTGAGGATGAAGACGAGATTGGCCATGTTCCGCCGCCCGGTTGGAAATCCGCGCCAGCCATGAGATTCGCTGTGAATTGCGGGGCTTATAGAGGATTCGCGGTCAAAAAGCGAAACCGTGACCTCGGTCGTGCGACGTCAGCACGCGGTTTCGCCGCAGGTCCTCACCGACTGGATCATGCCCTTGAGGGCATCGTAGCCCACCGCGCCGACAATCACCTCATTGCCGAGAACGTAGGACGGGGTGCCGGTGAGGGCGAGGGCGTCAGCCAGCATGTAGGATTCCTCGATCGTGGCGATGATTTCGTCGCTCTCCATCGCGGCACGCAGGGCCACTTCGTCGACGCCGGCCTCGATCGCGGCGCTGATCGCGAGCTCCAGAGACGCTTGCGCCGAGCTTCCGAGCAGGAGAAGGTGGAATTGGTCGTAAAGGTCGGGCGCGACGATATTGACGGCCGCCGCCACCTGTGCCGCCTCGGTCGAACCGACGCCCAGAACAGGGAACTCCTTGAGCACGATCCTGAGGTTCGGATCCTCGTCGATCAACCTCGTCATGTCCGACAGCGCGCGCTTGCAGTAGGTGCAGTTGTAGTCGAAGAACTCCACCAGGGTGACGTCGCCGTTCGGATTGCCGATCACCGCCTGGCGGGGTGAGTGAAGGAGGAGGTCGCGGTGAAGCGCAATCGCTTCTGCCTGCCGCGCCGCTTCCTCGTCGATCCGCCGGCGTTCCAATTCGGTAACGGCGTCCCGGATCACTTCCGGATTGGCGATGAGGTAGTCGCGGATGAAACCGGCATTGTTGGCTAGGTAGTCGCCGATCATCTGATTGATCGCCGCCTGTTCGGCGTCCGTGAACGCGCCGGTCACGTCGGTGGCAGGAATCCGCGTCGCCTGAGCGACCGTGACGGCTCCCGGCGATGGCTCGGCTTCGGCGTTCGGGCTTGGGCCGAGCCCGTCGGCCAGGAACGCGTAAACCACGCCGCCGAGGGCAACGGCGACGATCGCAATGATGGCGGTGGTCAGTCTGCCTGGCATCCGCAACGCCGCCTTTCGGGCCCCCAACATGTGGCAAGGTTATAGGGGGGCCGTGGTTACCGGCGGCTCGCATCCTGCCGCCGGTTGCGTCAACTTTCCTTGAAGATTGGGCAATGCCCGAGAATTGGGGCGTTCAGTTGACGGGCGCCGGCCGGGCTTTGCATCGGCAGGATTGCCTGCTAACGACCGCGGGGACGCCTCAGATGAGGCGTTTCCGCCGACCCTGGCGTGGGAAAATGAACGACAGACGAACGCGTTGGGGTGACTTCCGGCCCTCCGATCGCAGCGATATCCGGCCCTTCGTCGCGATGGACGTTCTGGCTGCGGCGAACCGTCGCCAGGCATCCGGCGCGCGCGTGATTCACATGGAGGTTGGCCAGCCCACGGCGCCGACCCCGAAGGCAGTGCTCGAAGCGGCGCGGGCCGGGCTGGAGAAGGGCGGCCTCGGCTACACCGAGGCGCTGGGGATCGGTCCGCTCAGGCAGCGCATCGCCGACCACTATCGCGAGGCCTATGGCGTTGCGGTCGATCCCGCCTGCGTGGCGGTCACCACCGGTTCGTCGGCGGGCTTCACTCTGGGGTTCCTCGCCGCCTTCAACCCCGGCGATCGTGTGGCCGTGAGCTCGCCGGGCTACCCGGCCTACCGCAACATCCTCAAGGCCCTCGGGCTTGAGGTCGTCGACATACCGCTCGGCGGCGAGTGGGGACCGAACCTTGCCCAGGAACAGCTCGAACGGGCGCACGCAGAACGGCGGCTGGCCGGCGTCTTGGTGGCAAGCCCCGCCAATCCCACCGGATCGATGCTGACGCCGGATCAACTCGGCCGGCTGATCGAAGCGGCGGAAGCCAGCGGCATCCGCTTTATCTCCGACGAGATCTATCATGGCCTCGTCTATCGCGGCGTCGCCGACACCGCGCTCCGGCATTCCGGCGATGCCATCGTCATCAACTCCTTCTCGAAATATTACTGCATGTCGGGCTGGCGCGTCGGCTGGATGGTGCTGCCGGAAAACCTGATTCGCCCGGTGGAGCGGCTGGGACAGAATCTCTATCTGTCGCCGCCGGACCTGTCGCAGCGCGCCGCTCTCGGGGCATTCGATGCGATTCCGGAGCTTGAATCGATCAAGGACGGCTATGCCGCGTCGCGGGCCTTGCTTCTGGAGCGGTTGCCCCGCCTCGGCTTCGACGATCTCTATCCGGTCGACGGCGCGTTTTACGTGTACGCTTCGGTGCGCGGGTTATCGAATGACTCACCCGATTTCGCTCGGCAGATGCTCGCCCACGCCGGCGTCGCCGCGACGCCGGGGCTCGACTTCGATCCCGAACGCGGCAACGGCACGATCCGCTTTTCCTTTGCCGGCGCGCCCGCCGACATGGCCGAAGCCATGGATCGCATCGAGGCATGGTTGAAATGACCGCGCTCGAAGACGCCATGCCCGATCTGCTGCGGCACCGCGACCGGCTCACCGGCCTGTCGATGCGCGAGCTGTTCGTGGGGCGCGGGCGGTTTGACGAATTCTCCGCCGAGGCGGGCGACCTCTTCCTCGACTACTCCAAGAACAAGCTCGATCGCGAGGCGTTGTCGGCCTTGCTGGATGTGGCGGTCGCGTCCGGAGTCGCAGAGAAGCGGGCGGCGATGCTCGCCGGCGAGCCGATCAACACCACCGAAGGCCGCGCCGTCATGCACGTCGCGCTCCGCGCCGGACCGGAGGCGGCGTTCACAGTGGACGGCACCGACATCATGCCGGGCATCCGCTCCGAGCTCAGGAGGATGATCGTCTTCGCCGAGGCGGTGCGTGCCGGCGAAATCGCCGGAACCGGCGGTGCGTTCACCGATGTCGTCAATATCGGCATCGGCGGTTCCGATCTCGGTCCCGCGATGGCGACGCGGGCGCTCCGGCCGTATCACAGCGGGCCACGGCTCCACTACGTGTCCAACGTCGACGGCGCGCATCTCAGCGACACGCTCGCCGGGCTCGATCCCGCGCGGACACTGTTTCTCGTCGCTTCCAAGACTTTCACCACGGCCGAGACGGTCATGAACGCGGCGAGCGCGCGGCGGTGGCTGGTCGAGGCGCTCGGCGAGGCTGCCGTCGCCCGGCACTTCGCCGCGATGTCGACCGCGGTCGACAAGATGGCGGCGTTCGGCCTCAACGCCGAGCGGACCTTCAGCTTCGGCGATTGGGTCGGCGGCCGCTACTCGCTCTGGTCGGTGATCGGTCTGCCATTGGCGATCGCTATCGGCGGCGAGGGCTTCACGGAACTTCTCACCGGCGCGCGATCGCTCGACCGGCATTTCGAAACGGCGCCGTTGGAGCGGAACCTCCCTGTGCTGATGGCGCTGGTCGGCATCTGGCACCGCAATGTCTGCGCCTGCGCCGGCCGTGCGGTGCTGCCTTACGACCAGCGGCTCGACCGCTTTCCGGCCTACCTTCAGCAGTTGGAGATGGAGAGCAACGGCAAGCGGGTCAGGATCGGCGGGGCACCGTTGTCGCTTGCTTCGGCTCCGCTGATCTTCGGCGAGCCCGGCACCAACGGCCAGCATGCATTCTACCAGTATCTCCATCAGGGGACCGATATCACGCCCTGCGACTTTCTGATCGCCGCGGAAGGACAGCACGGGTTGCCGGCCCATCAGGATCAGCTGCTGGCCGCCTGCTTCGCGCAAAGCGAGGCATTGATGTGGGGCAAGACGGAGCAGGAGGCGAGGGACGAACTGCTCGCCTCGGGACATTCGGCCGAATCTGCCGCCGCCTTGGCGCCGCACAAGACGTTTCCAGGCGACCGACCCTCCAACACGATCCTTTACCGGCGCCTCGACCCGAATGTGCTCGGACAGCTCATTGCCCTCTACGAGCACAAGGTGTTCGTAGAGGGCGTGATCTGGGATTTGAATTCGTTCGACCAGTGGGGTGTCGAACTCGGTAAGCAGCTGGCCGCGGGACTCGTGGCTCCGATCGCCGGCTCGGCTGAGCCGGCCAAGGGAAGCAGCTCGACCTTGGGCCTGTTGCGCCGTCTGGCGGCGCTGCGGCGGCGACCGGGCAGCTAGCTCGGATTGACGAAGAAGAGAGCCCTAGCCTCTTTGACGAGCTTTGAAGATGCCGATTCCGAGGATGTGCTGTCCGAGGTTTTCGGGGGCTGGGTCGGCTGGAATGGCGCCGGCTCACGCGGCGCTGTCGGTGTGGCTTCGTTCATCGCACTTGACTCTCCGGGTTTGCCGGGTGGCGGGGGCGGGACCGGCGCCCGATCAACGGGCTTGGCCGCGACCAGACCGGCTCGTTTGGCCTGGGCGAGCGGTGCGGACTCTGTTTCCCTGTACGTTACGGCTCTTGTTTTGACGGGCTCGGCGATCGCCGCCTCGACCGGATCGGTTTCGCTGCTTTGAACGAGCTTCGCCATCGCCGCCTGCGGGCTGCCGGCGGCCTTTGTCGCTGACGGAGGTTCGACTTGCGGCTCGGGCGGGAGTTCGCGCCCGACCATGGCCGCGATCGTCTTCTCGACCGTTGCCAAAAGGCTGGTCAGATCGCCGACGCGGTGAACCGCGCCTTCCTGCACGTCGGTGGCGCTGAGCATGTCGGTGCAATATAGCTCGAGCGCGCTGGCATAGATGTCGAGTTTGCCGGCTTCCCGCAGCTCGAACGCAACCTCGCGGACCTTGTCGACGACGTGGCGAATCGCGGCGATGCCGGCGTCGGCGCTGCGCGCCGAACGGCTGTTGGCGGGCTCGCCTCGTGCTTCGGCGATGCGGTCGAGGATCTCGTTCAGACGTTCGGCGATCGGGCCGGCCGACAGCTCCGAGAGCTTCGACAGCGCCTCGACGGCGCTTGCGCCATCGTCGGCACGATGGCGCCGGGAATGCTCTTCGAGGAACCAGCGGCCAAGGGGCGTTTCCCTGACCATGGCCTCGACAGCGTAATAGTCGCCTTCCGGCAGTTCACTCGGTGGCACGCTACGCGACATGACTCAACCCACGCGCATGGCGCGACAGGCCGAAACCGGCCGCGCCCAGATTGCCTTAAGTTGAAGGAAATTAGTTGCGATTGGGTTTAGGAAACCCGGCAGATGCCACCGGTCGCGTCAATCGAATCGGCCGCTGGCGTGGGCCAGCATGGTGTAGACCTTGCCGGCGTCCGAGACGAGATAAGCGTTGCCCGCCTTGGATTCTGCACCGTTCTTCGTGACTTCGGCGAGGAGGCGCTCGAAATCAAGGACATAGCCGTCCACCACTTTCTTGAAATCGTTGTTCTTGGCGTAGCGCTTCTTGATTTCGTCGAAGGTTGCCTGGCCCTGCAACGTGTAGAGCCGCCGGGTGAACGCGTTTTTCTCGCCGCGTCCGTAGCGCTCCCAAACCTCTGTCGCCGCTTTCTGATCGATCGCCCTGGCAATGTCGCCGCTGAGGGAACCGAGTGCGTTGGACATCGCTCCATCGCTCGGCTGCGACGCTTCGCCATCGCCTTGACCGTCGCCATCTTCAAGGTCGTCTCCTTGCGAAGCGCGGCGAAGGAGGTGGGACATCCACCCGCGCCCGGGACCCGCCTGGTCCTGGCCGGCCTTGGCGGATCGCGTCGCTCCGCGCCGTGCCGCCGCCGGCGTCGAGCGGGCTCCGGCCGGTGAGGCGGATCGGCCAGCCGTTGGCGTCGGCCGCTCGGCCGGCTTCCGTTCGGGCCGCGCAGCGGGTCCGTCCGCGTCCGGCGCCTCCTTGACGCGCTCCGCGCCATTCGCGCCGGCACCGTTGCCGGATGGGCCGGCCTTCTCGGTGCCGCCGGTCACTCGGATCGGTTTAACGATGTCCAGCGTGCCGCCGTTCTTGGCGACGATGTCCGCCAACTCGGTCAGCGCAGCGATCTGTTCGGCGACCACCCGCCGCATCGTCTCGGCATTGTCGCGCGCCTCCTGCGGCAACTGCATAACGCCGCGCTGCAGCTCCTCTCGCGTCTCACGGAGTTCCTGCTCCATCTGCTTGGCGATCGCCCGCATCTCCTCGCCGGTTTCCGCAAACTGCCTGGAGGCGGATTTGATCGCCGCCGTCGCCGAGCCCGCCTGATCGCTGAGCGCCTTGTTGACCTCGCCGGTTCTTTGTTCGGTCTGCTTGAGCGCCGTCTCGATCGCGTCGGAGAAGCTCTGGGTCATGGCGTCGAATGCCTGGCTGCGTTGCGTCAGGCCGTCCGCCAGGCGCTCCAGCGCGTCGCGGCGGGCAACGATGGCGTCCTCGATCTGCTGGTTGGCGCCGGCCACCTTCTGCGCCGCCTCGGACAGCATGAGGCCATGCGCTTCGAACCGGTCCGCGATCGATCCGACCCGTTCCATCATGTCGTCGGCGACGCCGCGCAGCAGCGAAACCTGATACGACAGAGCCGACGACGACTTGTCGGTGTTCTCGACCGCCTGCTCGATCGTGCCGCGGAACTCTGCCGAGCGTTCGGCGAGGCCCGTCTCGATTTTTGTCAGGTTGGTGGCCGAGTCGCTGATCAGCTTTTGCAGCGAGTTGTTCGACTTGGAGAGGTGGCCCACCACTTCGGTAATGTCCTTGCGAAGCTTCTCGCTGGTGACGGCAAACGACGAGGACACCGCTTCGCCGCTTTGCGTGAGCGCATCGATCGCCTCGCCGCTGCGCGACATGACCATTTCCAGCGTATCCCTGATTTCGACGGCACGCTCGCCGAGCGAGTCGTTGATCGCCGACACCCGCTCGTTCAGCACCTTTGACAATTCCTCCGCACGCTCGACCAGTTGGTCGGTCCGGCGGCCCACCGCCTGATCGATGGCGCCGAGCCGCGACTCAAGGCTCTCGCTGCCGCGGGTAAACGTCTCCGACAACTGCGCGGCCTGTTCCTCGAGGCTGAAATTGATGCTGTTGAATCGCTGCTCGAGGACCGTGCCGAGTTCCTCCGAGCGCTCTTTCAATCGGTCGCTGACGTCGACCAGCCGGCGGTCGACCAGCTCGGCGATCCGATCGTGTCCGGTGGTGAAGGTTTCGGCCAGCTCGCGCGTGCGATCGAGCAGCGTCTTGTTTATCTGGCCCGAGCGCGTGTCGAGGGCGGCGTTGATGCGCTCGGCGCTCGTCTCCAGCATTTCGGTGACGTGGTCCACGCGCGACATGACCAATTTGCCGAAATCGTCGACGCGGCCGGAGAACGCCGCCTCACGCTCGGCAATGTCGCTGCCGGTCGCCTCGATCCTTTGGTAAAATTCGGCGGCGCGCGACTCGATCACGTCCGCGACCTGTCTGCCGGCCTCCGAAATCCGTTCATGCAAGGCCATCCCGTGCCGTTGCAGCGAACTGGCGATCGCACCGGTCGATTCGTCGAGGAGTTCGCGGATCGTCGCCGTCCTGGCGGAGATCGTGTCCGAGATCTCCTGGCCGGAGGCAAGGATCGACTCGTTGATCTTCAGTCCGCGTGTTTCGATCGACCGGGAGACGTCGTCGCCGATCGTCGCCAGGCGTTCGGTCAGCTCATGGGCGCGGGCGTCGAACGTCTCGTTGACCGCCGCCGCGGCCGAATCGATCGTGCCGCGAAGCGCCGTCGTCCGGTTCTGAATGAGATCGGCGACGCCTTCGCCG
>CAYOBK010000027.1:0-4414 GCA_964402275.1 uncultured Bauldia sp. | reverse complement strand
CGCCGAGGTCGACAACATCCTCCGTTTCGAGAAGGATTTCCCCGGCGCCGCCGTGATCCGGCTCGAGCGCAACTACCGTTCGACCAGCCCGATCCTCGCCGCTGCCTCCCATCTCATCGCCCACAATGAAGGCCGGCTCGGCAAGACGCTGTTCACCGACCGGGCCGATCCCGAGGCGCCGCAGGTCCGCCTTGCTTCCGCCTGGGATTCCGAGGAGGAGGCGCGCGCCGTCGGCGAGGAGATCGAGCAACTGCAGCGGAAGGGACACGCGCTCAACGACATCGCCATCCTCGTCCGCGCCTCGTTCCAGATGCGCTCCTTCGAGGACCGCTTCATCACCCTCGGCCTCGATTACCGCGTGATCGGCGGCCCGCGATTCTACGAACGCCAGGAGATCCGCGACGCCCTCGCCTATCTCCGCGCCGTCGCCCAGCCGGCCGACGACCTCGCCTTCGAGCGCATCGTCAACGTGCCGCGCCGCGGCATCGGCGACGCCACCGTCCGCATCGTCCACGACCACGCGCGCGGGCGCGGCATTCCGATGATGCTTGCCGCCGCGGAACTCTGCGACACCGAGGAGATCAACGCGCGCACGCGAAGCGCGCTCCGTGACCTCCTGGCGATGTTCGCGCGATGGCGGTCGGAGCTCGACCAGCTGCCGCATACCGAGCTCGCAGAGTTGATCCTCGAGGAGTCCGGCTACACCGAGATGTGGCAGAACGAACGTTCCGCCGACGCGCCCGGCCGGCTCGAGAATCTCAAGGAGCTGATCCGCTCGATGGAGGAATTCGAGACCATGGCCGGCTTCCTCGAGCACATTTCGCTCGTCATGGACGTCGACAGCGACGGCGAGGACGATCGCGTCTCGATCATGACGCTGCATTCGGCCAAGGGCCTTGAATTCGAGACCGTGTTCCTCCCCGGCTGGGAGGAGGGCGTCTTCCCCAACCAGCGCGCGCTCGACGAAGGCGGCAAGGCCGCGCTCGAGGAGGAGCGCCGCCTCGCCTATGTCGGCCTCACCCGCGCCAAGCGCCGGGCGATGATCTGGTTCGCCTCCAACCGCCGCATCCACGGCCTCTGGCAATCCTCGGTGCCCTCGCGCTTCATCGAGGAGCTGCCGGCCGATCAGATCGAGATCGTCGAGCTTGGCCCGGCCTATGGCGGCTACGGCGTCGGCGGCATGGGCGGCAGCTACGGCATGAGCCGCTTCGACAAGGCCGAGCCATTCACCAACACCTACGAGACGCCGGGCTGGCAGCGGGCGCAGCGGAATCGCGCCGGCCAGGGCGATCTCTTCGGCCAGTCGCGGCGCCGATCGACGCGAAGCCACAACCGCCCTGGTGGTCCGCTCGAGATCGACGGCGAACTGGTGGCCAAGAGCGTAACGCCGTCATCCGACTACGCGCTCGGCGAGCGCGTCTTCCACCAGAAGTTCGGCTATGGCGCGATCTCGGCGATCGAAGGCAACAAGCTGACGATCGATTTCGACAAGGCCGGCCGCAAGCGCGTCATCGACTCCTTCGTCGAGCGGCACTAGCGCCGATCCGTATCGGGAGCCGGAAGACGACGCCGGCACCCGAGCTGTTGCCGCCAACTGCGCCGCGCCCGATAACCGCTGGGCAACCATCCTTGCAGGTTGTCGCGGATGCTTCGGGTGGCGTGTTCCACCCGAATCCCGGCTGCAACCGGCCCGGGACGGGCGATCGCCGGGTCGCCGGTTTGGTTAATCCGCGATTACCTGCAAATCACCGGTTCCGACTAACCGGATCTTGACCGGCGCTGCCTCAGATAGTCCCCGGCAGGGGAGTAGCGCGTTGAATTACCAGACATACCGGCCCGACGAGCGGGTCGCCGGCTTCCTCAACGCCATGGAAGTTCCGGTACTGATCCTGATTGCGATCATCGCCGGCGGCATACTTGTCCTTCTGACCGTTCCCGCGCTCGGCGAACTCGCCCCGAGCAATTGGGCGAACATGTCGCCGCTCACCGCGCTCGGAATCGTGCTCGCGGTCGGCGCCCTCGCCCTGACGCGGCCCGGCGCATCGGCGTTCGCGCAGCGCGCGGCGGAAACCGCCGCGGTCCTCGTCCTTGTCCTCGGCGCCGCCATCCTCGGCGCCGATCTGACCGGCGCAACCACGATCGCCGGCGGCCGGGTGGAGTTGCCGTCGCCCCAGACCGCCGCCGGGCTCGCGCTTGTCGGATTGTGCCTGGTGCTCATGCGCCTCAAGGCGGCGCCGTTGAATGCCGCCGACACCGTCGGCGTCCTTCTCCTCGCCCTGGTGATGTTCATGGCGGCGGGGCATTTTTTCGGCGCGCCCTTCGTGCTGGCGGGAGGCGGCCGCTCCTTGCCGCCGCAGGCGCTGCTTTGTTTCATGCTTCTCGGATTCGCTATCGGCAACCGCCTGGCGGTTCGCGGCGGTTTCCTCTCGTTCCTGGCGCACCCCGGCCAGGGCGGCCGTATTGCCCGGCTGATCCTGCCCTTCGTCATCGCCTCGCCCTTCGTCTCGTTCGGACTGGTCGGCTTCCTCGACCGGACGGGCGCGATGCCGGCCAGCGTCACCCGCGCGCTGATCATCCCGGCCGTCGTGCTGGGATCGCTCGCCGTCGTCGGCTGGATGGGCCATCGCATTCACGGGCTCGAGCGTAACCTCCGCATCCAGTCGGTGACCGACGACATGACCAGGACGCTCAATCGGCGCGGCTTCTTCATTGTCGCCGACAGCGTCGTTGAATCGGCGCGGCGCGACGGATCGTCCGTGGTGTTGTGCTTTTTCGACCTCGACGGATTGAAGCGGATCAACGACACGCTCGGCCATAATATCGGATCGAATGTGATCGAGCGTTTTGCCTATGCCGTCAGGACGACGTTCCGCAAAAGCGACGTGATTGCGCGCGTGGGCGGGGACGAGTTCGCCGTTCTGGCGCGCGGCAATATCGACGACGGGCGCCGCCTGGCCGAGCGGCTGGCGGAGCGGGTTGCCGAACTCAACCGCACCACCCCTTTGCCGCGGCGGATGGCCTACAGCATCGGCTTCACGGAAATCGACGTGAACTCCCCGCACGGGCTGCGGGACGCGATGGCCCGCGCGGACGGCTTCATGTACGACGACAAGCGCCGCAAACGCGATCAGGACGCGGGATCGCGCGCCGCCCCGCTGGAGCGATCAGGCGACTCGGTCCAAGCCGCCTGACCTCGGGAATCCGGAGGCGGGAACTACTTGTCCCGGCCCTTCGAGTAGCGCCACACAGCGAGCGACAGGCCGACGCTGCCGATGATCGCTATCCAGATCGCCGAGTAGAGGACCGGATTCTGCAGCGACCACGCCGTCGGCTCGGGGGCGAGCGCCGGCAGATTCCCGAACAGGTCCCGCACCGCCTGAACCATGGAACTGACCGGATTCCACTCGGCGAACGCCTTCAGCGCCGCCGGCATATTGTCCGTCGGCACGAACGCATTCGATGCGAAGGTCAGCGGGAACACCACGACGAAGCCGATCGTCTGTGCGGTCATGGCGTTCTTCACCAGTTGGCCGATGAATGTGCCGACGCAGATCATCGCGAGCGCGATGCCCGCCAGCAGCGCGAAGGCGCCCACGGTTTGCACAAACCCGTTATGCGCGCCCCAGCCGACGATAAGGCCGCAGATCGCCATCACGGTGATGCCGAGCGAACCTTCGACCAGGGTTGCGATCACCCGACCGCCGAGCACGGAGACCCGGCTGATCGGCAGCGACCGGAAGCGATCGATCACGCCCTCGCGCATGTCGTTCGACACGCCGACGGCCGTGGTGATCGACATGAATACCATCGATTGCACGAAGATGCCGGCGATCAGGAACTCGCGATACGCAGCCGACGCCTCCGGACCCATTTCGACGCCGGGCAGCGCGATGGCGCTGCCGAACACGTAGCCGAACAGAAGCACGAACATGATCGGCATTACCGTCACGTCGGCAAGCCGCTCCGGCATGCGCGGAATGTGCGACAGGTTGCGCCAGACGATGCCGCGGACTTCGTCGAGAATCTTGGAGAGCCCACCCGATCGGCGAACGGGAAACGGCTCTGCTGCGGTAACCGTGCTCATACTGTCTGCCTCTCATCCTGCGATTGGCTGGTCTGAGCATGGCCCGTCAGCTCGAAGAAGACGTCGTCCATGCTGGCCTTGGCGATATTGATCTGGTCGAGCGTCGCGCCGGCCGCGGCCAGTCCCTTGACGATATCTGCGGTGCTTTCGAGGTCGCGTAGCGAAGCCACCAACTCGCGTCCGCGGAGCTGCGGCTCGCTGGCCGCGAAGGGTGCGATCGCGGCCCGGGCGGCACCCTCGGCGAGCGCTTCGTCGAGATGGACCACCAGCGTCGCGTTGGACACCCGCGCCTTGAGCTGGGCCGGCGTGCCGTCGGCGATCACTTTGCCA
>CAYOBK010000026.1:0-2153 GCA_964402275.1 uncultured Bauldia sp. | reverse complement strand
CGCGATGTCCGTGACATGGAGGAGGCCGTCGATGCCGCCGAGGTCAACGAACGCACCGTAGTCGGTGATGTTCTTGACCACGCCGTCGACGATCTGGCCCTCTTCCAGGCTCTGCACCAGCTCGGAACGCTGCTCGGCGCGCGTCTCCTCGAGAACCGTCCGCCGCGAGACGACGATGTTGCCGCGCCGCTTGTCCATCTTGAGGATCTGGAAGGGCTGCGGCGTATGCATCAACGGGCCGACGTCGCGCACCGGCCGGATGTCGACCTGGCTCCGCGGCAGGAAGGCGACGGCGCCGTCGAGATCGACGGTGAAGCCGCCCTTGACCTGATTGAAGATCTGCCCGGTGACCTTTTCGTTCTTGTTGAAGGACTCCTCCAGGCGGGTCCAACTTTCCTCGCGGCGCGCCTTCTCGCGCGAGAGCATCGCCTCGCCGAGCGCGTTCTCGACCCGCTCGAGATAGACTTCGACCTCGTCGCCGACGCTGATTTTCGGCGCCTCGCCGGCAAGGCCGAACTCCTTGAGCGGAACCCGTCCCTCCGTCTTCAATCCGACATCGACAACCGCCAGGTCCTTCTCGATCGCGACCACCTTGCCCTTGATCACGCTTCCCTCGACCAAATCATCGGCCTTGAAGGTCTCATTCAAAAGGGCGGCGAAATCCTCTCGAGTTGGTGTCTCCACACTGGCTGCGGTCATCGATGCTCCTGGTACCGGGACCGGCCTTCGGCCGGTGGCTGGCGTTAATGTCTATCAGATCGCGGCGGCGTTGGCGGCGCCAGAGCCCGGCGCTGGCGGCCATGTTACCGCCGCTGTCTGACGGTTTCGCGTGATCGAAGGAGGAAAGTCCTGCAGCCGAAAACGCAGTATGACGGGCCGCGGTATCTAGCCGCTCCCGTCAGACGGTCGCCCGGCGACCTCATCGACAATTGCGACGGCCGCGCGGAACGAGGCTTCTATATCCAAGTCGGTCGTGTCCAGCAAGCGCGCGTCCGGCGCCTGGCGGAGGGGCGCCAGCGGGCGGTTCATATCCCGATGGTCACGCTCGCGGATTCCGGCGAGGATCGCCTCCCGCGCGGCCCAATCCTCGGTGCCCAGCTGCTCCGCGCGGCGCGCGGCCCGGGCCTCGAGCGAGGCGGTGAGGTAGATCTTGGCGGGGGCCTGCGGACAAATGATGGTGCCGATATCGCGCCCGACGAGGACCGCGCCGGGCTTTCGCCGGGAAAAGTCCCGCTGGCGTTCCATCAGGGCGGCGCGCAACCCCGGCAGGGTTGCGACGTGAGACGCGGCGTTGCCGATCTCCGGCGTACCGAGCATCACCTCGTCGAGGGAATCAAATGACAGCGTTCCCGCGATCTCGACCGCCGCCGACTCGTCGTCGATAGGCGTCGCGCGATCGAGCATCGCCGCGGCCACGGCGCGGTAGAGCAGGCCGGTGTCGAGATGGTGGTAGTGGTAGTGCTCGGCGACGAGCCGGCCGATCGTCCCCTTCCCCGATGCCGCAGGTCCGTCAATGGCGATGATCATGACCCCGTCGGCGGGCTTTCCAGTTTCGCTCCAAGGCTCGTCATCAGCTCGCGGAACTCCGGGAAGCTGGTCGAGATCGACGTCGCATCGTCGATGGTGACCGGATTCTCCGACACGTTGCCGAGCACGAGGAAGCTCATCGCGATCCGGTGATCGAAATGCGTTCCGACGGTGCCGCCGCCCTGAACCGCCGACCGACCGTGCACCACCATCGAGTTCTCGCCCTCTTCGGCGTCGACGCCGTTGGCGCGGAGGCCGGCCACGGTCGCGGCGATCCGGTCGGATTCCTTCAGCCTCAACTCACCGATGCCCTCCATCACCGTGTCGCCGTCGGCCATCGCGGCGGCGATCGCAAGGATCGGATACTCGTCGATCATCAACGGCGCCCGCTCGGCGGGCACGGTGACGCCGCGAAGCCGCGAAAACTCGGCCCGGAGATTGCCGACCGCCTCGCCGCCGACGGTCTGCTCATTCTCGATGAAGAGCTTCGCCCCCATCTCGCGCAGCGTATCGAACAGGCCGATCCGCGTGGGATTGAGGAGGACGCCTTCGATCGTGACCTCGGAACCCTCCGAGATGATCGCGGCAACGATCGGGAACGCCGCCGAGCTCGGATCGCCGGGCAC
>CAYOBK010000025.1:0-5906 GCA_964402275.1 uncultured Bauldia sp. | reverse complement strand
TGGCGCTGGTCGGGCGGATTCCCGGCTATGCCGTCTTCAGCCTGACCGGGGGGAGCGCCGCCCGATCCGATCTCACGCTTGCGATCGTCCTGGCGGCGGCGATAGCGGTTCTGGCCGCGCTGGCGCTCTGGCAAAGGCACCGGATCGAACGCTTTCTTAAGCGCCTCTCGGGTACCGAAACGGACAAAACGCGGGAAGCTTGACAGGACGCGGGCCGCGCTGCACTCGCGCGAGCCGGGGCCCCAGCGAAGGAGCGCGATGACAATCCGCCTTCACCAGCACGACCTCCCGGACCTTCGGGGCTACTCCGGAGCGGTGGCGGTCGACACCGAGGCGCTGGGCCTCAATCCTATGCGCGACCGGCTCTGCCTGGTGCAATTGTCGCCGGGCGACGGTTCGGCCGATGTGGTTCAGATCGCCGCCAAGCCGCAGCCGGCGCCGAACCTTCTGGCGCTCCTGGCCGACGATTCCCGGCCAAAGATCTTCCACTTCGCCCGATTCGACATAGCGCTCCTCTTCCACACTTTCGGCGTCATGGCCAAGCCGGTCTACTGCACCAAGATCGCATCGCGGCTGACGCGAACCTATACCGACCGGCACGGCCTCAAGGATCTGGTGCGCGAGTTCCTCGATATCGAAATCTCGAAGCAGCAGCAGAGTTCCGACTGGGCCGCGGCGGACCTGTCCAAGGACCAGCTTGATTATGCAGCAACCGACGTTCTCTACCTCCACCGGCTCAAGGAGGAACTCGACCGGCGTCTCCGGCGCGAAGGCCGCGTCGACCTGGCGGAGGCGTGCTTCGGCTTCCTTCCGACCCGCGCCCGTCTCGATCTCGCCGGATGGGCAAGCGAAGACATCTTCGCGCATCTTTGATCCCGAACCGGCGGACACCTCCCTATTCTTGATTGAGCCCGGCCGAATCAGGAAACTCATCCCCAGGGGGCGCGTTTGCTCAAGGTGCGAGACCCCCGCCGAGGCGGGATGAGGAACGCCGTGCAAGGATCGGCGAATAGGTTCACAGTCCGTTAATGCCCCGTGGCGCAGTGTCGGCCTAATTCCATCGAGCCAGGGGACGGGATCACGTGGAATCGCGGATGAGCGAGTACAGCGCTCCAATCTATCGGACGGCCCCGTTTGCCTCGGCGATCGATGTTGCCGGTGGCGGAGCGGGCGTGCGGTTTGCGGCGGCCGCGCGCCATTCCAGGCGTGTCCGGAGGCTGCGCTGGGCATTCCCGGCGCTGGTCGCAATTGGCATCGGCGGCTACATTCTGGCCGCCCGCGCGCCGGCCAGCGGGATCGTCCTCGATTTCAGCAATGTTGCATTCGACCGGGCCGGGATGGTCATCGCCGAGCCAAGGATGACGGGCCATCAGATCGGCGGGCCGACATACGAACTCCAGGCGGAACGGGCCCTCCAGCGCGTCGACGATTTGCGGCTGCTGCAGCTTGAAGTGGTTCGGGCGCGTTATGTGATGGTCGACGGCGAGACGGCCGTCTTCACCTCTCCGTTCGGCCAGTACAACGCGGCGACGTCCCGGCTGACCCTTTACGGTGGGGTTCAGCTTCGGTTCGGCAACGGCGTCGAGGGCACGATGGAGGCGCTGACCGTGGACATCACAACCGGCACGATCGCCTCGGATCGGCCGTTCCACCTAACCGCGGGTAACATGGCGCTTGCCGGCGGCATCCTGCAACTCACGCCGGACGGTCTCCTTGCCGATGGCGGCGTGCAGACCATCCTCGCCCCGGACGGCACCCTGACGCAGATGCCCCGGACCAGAGGCGGGGGCGAATGAATCCACGCCGCGCGGCGGCGACTGCTATGGCCGTGCTCCTCGCAATGACGCCGCCGGGCATCGCCTGGAGCCAGGGAGCCCCGATGTTCGGCGGTTTCCTGGCGCAATCGGACGAGCCGATCAGCGTCGACGCGGACTCGCTGCAATGGCTCATCGTCGATGGCCGAGAGATCCTGGAGTACCGGGGTGATGTCGTCGCGGTCCGCGGCGAGATGACCATCCGGGCCCATCAGCTCAACGTCTATCTGCCGGCCGCCGATGCCGAAGGCGGCGGCGCGTTTGATCGAATCGAAGCGTCGGGTAACGTGTCCGTGGCCGCCGGCAACCAGCGGGCAACGGCCGAGACCGCGGTGATGGACATGGTAGCGCAAACCGTCGTGATGACCGGCAATGTCGCACTCAGCGACGGCGCCAATCAAATGTCCGGCGAGCGCCTGACCGTCGATCTGGCGACCGGCGGTTGGCGCCTCGAGGCCGGAAGCCCGAACGGCCGGGTTCGCACCGTGGTCAACCCCGGGGGGCAGCCGTGAACGTCCCGCGCCAGATCACCGCCCGGCTGTCCGCGCCGCTACGGCCGTCGGAGGAACTCGCCTCCCGCCTCTACCCCGACGCCGGCGGACCCGGATGGCTCGTGGCCCGTCACCTCGGCAAGAGCTACCGCGGGAACCGCGTGATCGACGACGTCAGTCTTGCGCTGTCGCGGGGCGAGGCCGTCGGGCTCCTCGGCCCCAACGGAGCGGGCAAGACGACGGTCTTCTACCTGGTCAGCGGACTCCTCCGTGCCGAGGCCGGCACGATCGACCTCGACGGCAACGACATCACGCGACTGCCGATGTATCAGCGGGCTCGGCTCGGCATCGGCTACCTTCCGCAGGAAGCATCCATCTTCCGCGGCCTAACCGTGGAAGCCAACATCCGGGCGATTCTCGAATTGGTGGAAAAGGACAAGCGCCGGCGGGAAGCCCAGCTCGATGTCCTCCTCGAGGAATTCCACATCAGCAAGCTCCGCAAATCACCCGCGCGGGCGCTGTCGGGCGGAGAAAGGCGGCGTTGCGAAATCGCGCGGGCAGTAGCCAGCCGCCCTGCTTTCATGCTCCTCGACGAGCCGTTCGCCGGTATCGACCCGATCGCCGTCGGCGACATCCATGCGTTGGTGCGACACCTCACCAAGCGGGGGATCGGCGTTCTCATAACCGACCACAATGTCCGGGAAACACTCGGCCTGGTTGACCGGGCGTATATTATCCATGCGGGTCGGGTGCTTATGGAAGGCCGGCCGGCGGAAATCATCTCGAGCGCAGACGTCCGCCGCCTCTATCTCGGCGACGAATTTACCCTTTGACCTGGTCGGGAGTTGCGCTAGGCAAAGGCGCAAGCAAGTATCGGACCAGTTCACAGGACGCGTACGCCTATGGCGCTGTCACTCAAGCCGGAGCTCCGCACCAGCCAATCGCTGGTCATGACGCCGCAACTGATGCAGGCCATCAAGCTGCTTCAGCTGTCGAGCGTGGACCTGGCCGCCTTCGTGGACGCCGAACTGGAGCGCAATCCGCTGCTGGAGCGGGACGAGACGGTCGGGCGCGACGAACCGGCCCCGCAGGACGGTGCCGCGAGCGAGGCGAACGATGAGCCGGTCTGGGACGGGTTCGGCCTTGAACCGTCCCCGGGCGGCAGCGAGGCCGCGATCGAGAACGTCCAGGCCGGGGACAGCGACGACGAGCCCCGGCGCGAGCCGCCGGCGGTTCCAGCGGACAGCTGGACGCAGGGGCCAAGCCGCACCCCGGTGCGAGCCGAGGACTATAATCTCGAAGCTTTCGTGGCCGATCGGAAATCCCTGACGGACCATCTGTCGGAGCAGCTGAACCTCGTGGCTCCCGATCCCGCCACCAGGATAATCGGCGCGGCGATCATCGCCGAAGTCGATGAGAACGGCTACCTTCGGACCGATCTCGGCGAATTGGCGGCACGGCTCGGCGCGGGCATCGGCCTGATCGAGCGCACACTGACATTGTTGCGCGCGTTCGAGCCGACGGGCGTGTTCGCGCGAGACCTTCCCGATTGTCTGGCCCTGCAGCTGAAGGAAAAGGACCGGCTCGACCCGGCGATGGAGGCGCTGCTCGGCAAGCTAGACCTCGTCGCCAAGCGTGATTACGCGGCGCTGAGGCGATGCTGCGGCGTCGACGACGCGGACCTCGCCGAGATGCTTGAGGAGCTTCGCGCGCTCAATCCGAAGCCGGGCGCCGATTTCGACCCGGCGCCCGTTCAGACGGTGATCCCGGACATCATGGTGACGCCGGCGCATGACGGCGGATGGAAGGTCGAACTCAACAATGAGACGCTGCCTCGGCTTCTCGTCAATCAGAGCTATTACGCGACCGTCTCGAAGGCATCGCGCAAGGACAGCGATCGGGCGTTCATCGCCGAGCGATTCCAGACGGCCAAATGGCTGGTCGACAGCCTCGATCGACGCGCGCGGACGATCCTCAAGGTCGCGACGGAAATCGTCCGGCAGCAGGACGGATTCTTCGTCAAGGGTGTCGAGCATCTCCGCCCGCTCAATCTGCGGGCGGTAGCCGATGCCATCAACATGCACGAATCGACGGTGAGCCGCGTTACGTCGAATAAGTACATGGCGACCAGCCGCGGCATCTTCGAGCTGAAATACTTCTTCACGTCCGCCATCCAATCGGCCGCCGGCGGAGAGGCCCATTCGGCCGAGGCCGTGCGGCACCGGATCCGTACCCTGATCGACAACGAGGCCGATACGGTTCTGTCGGACGATGCGATCGTGAAGGTCCTGCGGCTGTCAGGCATCGGCATCGCCCGCAGAACGGTCGCCAAGTACCGTGAGGCGATGCACATCCCCTCGTCGGTCAACCGCCGGCGCGACCGGCGGCCGGAACCGGGTTCGGCGGCAGCCGGAAGCGGCGATTGACTTGGCCGCCGGGGGTCCGTAGAAGGGCCGCCAAATGGCAGGTCGCGACCTCATAGCGCTCCAGCAGGATGGCGACGCCGGGCCAGAAATTCCCCTGCAATTACAGACACAAACCTGCCCCTGGGTCGCCGACTCGAGCAAATGACCGAGACAGCAAAGGCTTATCATCGCGCCCATATTTTGGGATGCCGGCGCGGTTGCGCTTGCCGCTTGGATCGTGCCTCCTTAGGGGCGGTTCGTAACCGATTCTCTCGTCGATCTCCCTAACGGTTAGTCGCATGGATCTGAGTGACCTGATACGGCCAAACGCCGTGATGCCCTCCGTCAAGGCAAGCAGCAAACGACAAGTAATCCAGGAACTTGCCGCGAAGGGCGCAGAATTGACCGGGGTCGATGAGCGCCTGGTGTTCGAGACCCTTCTCGAGCGCGAGAAGCTGGGGTCGACGGGAATCGGAGAAGGGATTGCGATTCCTCACGGCAAGATCGCAGGTCTGAACGGCATCTACGGGGCGTTTGCCCGCCTGACCAAGCCCATCGATTTCGAATCGCTCGACGACGAGCCCGTCGATCTCGTGTTCCTCCTGCTGGCGCCCGAGGGCGCCGGCGCCGACCATCTGAAGGCGCTGGCCCGGATCGCACGGATCCTCAGGGTTCCGGGGGTCGCCGACCGGCTGCGTGCCACCAACGATACGAGAGCGCTCTACCACGTGCTCGCCGAAGGAGCGACGCCGAGCGCCGCGTAGGCCGCGTTCGCTTGCGGCGGCGGCGTTCCGCCATAATATCCGCGCGGTGCGCCCCGAAGATCTGCTCCGCCCCGGTCCCGCCGGGCTTTATTCGCCGATCGGCGATTTCTACATCGATCCAACCCGGCCCGTTCCCCGGGCGCTGATTACCCACGGCCATTCCGATCACGCGCGGCCCGGCCACGGCGCCGTTCTCGCCACGGCGGAAACGCTCGCGATCATGGCGGCGCGCTACGGCGGCGACCACGCCAGGACGACGCAGGCGATCGGCTACGGCGAAGAACTTGCGATTGGCGGCGCCCGCATCCGATTCGAACCCGCGGGCCATGTGCTCGGCTCGGCGCAGATCCTCGTCGACGCCGACGGATCGCGGATCGTCGCGTCCGGGGACTACAAGCGGCAGGCTGATCCGACCTGCGCCGGCTTTTCGCC
>CAYOBK010000024.1:0-10784 GCA_964402275.1 uncultured Bauldia sp. | reverse complement strand
TGATTCCCGCACCGGGGTCCAGTAGGACTCCAGCCATTGGCGATGCCGGGGGATCAACGCCTGCACCTCGGCCGAATCCGTCGCCTTACCGGCGTCGGCAAGTGCACCAAGGTCGGCGAGGAAGGCCTGCCAGCGTTCCGTCGACGCCTTGAACTCTTCCTTGGTCCAGCCTTTGATCCGCTTCCAGCTCCCGTCGATCTTCGCTTTCACGCCTTCGCCATAGCGATCGACGAGATCCTGCTCGTATTGTCGTTGCTTCTCGGGCGAGAAGCCCTCGAAGAGTTGCTCGTTTGCCATGGTCTTGGCTCCATTGAGTTCGGCGATCGTGCTGTCGATGGTGCGGACCAGCTTCCGGTACCGTTTCATCTCGCCTTCCAGCCGAGCCCGGTGCGCTTTAAGCGTCCCCAGTCGGTCGAAGCCGGGATTCCTCAGGATCGCCCGGATCTGCTCAAGCGGCACGTCCAGTTCGCGGTAGAACAGGATCTGCTGAAGCTGGAGCAACTGGTCCTTTTCGTAATATCGATAGCCGTTCTCGCCATAGTAAGCGGGCTTCAGGAGATCGACCTCGTCGTAGAAGTGGAGCGTCCTCACCGTTACGCCGGAAAGGCGCGCCACTTGCTTCACCGTGTATCGTTTCATCTCCGTCGGCCCTGTTGACCCGGCGAGAGATGGGGCATGACGTAACGTGAGGGTCAAGGGCGGTCGCCGAAACTTTGCGAAGGCCCCGAAAAGCCATTATCTCCGCGGACGTTGAGCTTCCTTCCCGGACACGAGAGGATCTTCCGATGGCCACCACGACCGGCGCCCCGGACGCATCTCTTTCCGACCGGTTCGCCATCGGCGGCGAACTCACCGTCAACCGGCTCGGCTTCGGGGCGATGCGGGTCACGGGCAAGGGCATCTGGGGCGAGCCGGAGGACCGGCCGGAGGCGATCCGCACCCTGGAGAGGCTGCGCGCGCTCAACGTCGACTTCATCGACACGGCCGATTCCTACGGCCCGGAGATCAGCGAGAGGATGCTTCGGGAGGTGCTCCACCCCTATGACGGCATCGTCGTCGCCACAAAGGCGGGATTGGAGCGGCCGGCGCCGTATCGTTGGGTACGGAACGGACGGCCTGAGCATCTCCGCCGCCAAGCGACAGGCAGTCTCGAACGACTCGGCGTCGAGCGCATCGATCTTTGGCAACTCCACAGGATCGACGAGACAGTGCCCCACGAAGCGCAATTCGAGGCGATCGCAGCCATGCGTCAAGAGGGGATCATCCGGCATGTCGGCCTCAGCGAGGTCGACGTTGAGGAGATCGAGGCCGCGCGGCGGTTCTTTCCGGTCGCCACCGTCCAGAACAAATACAACCTCACGGACCGCAGCAGCGAGGATGTGCTCGATTACTGCGAGGCCGAAGGGATCGGCTTCATGCCGTGGTATCCGCTCGCCGCCGGCAACCTCGCGAAGGCGGGCTCCCGCATCGGTCGGCTTGTCGCGCGCGCCACACCGGGCCAGATCGCACTGGCGTGGCTCCTGAGGCGGAGCCCGGTGATGCTGCCGATCCCCGGGACGGGTAAGGTCGCCCATCTCGAGGAGAATGTCGGGGCGGCCGCGATCGAGCTCACGGAGGACGAGTTCGCCGCTCTCGACGCGCTCGGCCGCGGATGACGCGCTCGCCGAACAGGAGGCGGCGGATCATTGTCTCCGCTCTCGCCGCCGCAGCGCTATCGAGCATCGCGATCTGGGCGTCGGGCTCGCACGCGCAGCCGAATGCCTGGTCCGTCGCCATTGTCGACGCCCCATCGGTGGCCGAGGTGCGCCAAATCGGCCACGAGGTCTTCGTCCGCGCCGGCGCTTGGTACATCGTCGAGCCCTGCGCCGATTCGATCTGCATCACGCGCAGGCGTCCGCCCAATCCCGTGACGGCGCGCGACGGCATTCCCGACGGCACCGTCACCACCGCAGCCGGCAGCGGGATCATGCAGGCGTGGTACGCCACGCCGACGCCACGCTACGACCACGCCGTCCTCGGCGACAATATCGAAGGCGGCAGCCTCGTCGTCGTGGACGATGCCGGCCTTCGTCATGAGATTGCGCTTGCCGCCGAGCAGGTCTTCGAGGATCTGACGCCGCGCATCGCCGATATCGACGGCGACCGGAGGAACGACGTCGTCGCGATTCGATCGGGCCTCGCGACCGGCGCGGCGGTTGCGATCTACTCCGTGGCAGGCGGCGTTCTTGTCGAGGTCGCGAGCATTCCGGAGATCGGCCTCGCCCATCGTTGGCTCAACGTCGCCGGGATCGCCGATTTCACCGGCGACGGCATGCTCGACATCGCGCTGGTGAAGACGCCGCACATCGGCGGGCCGGCTGGAAATCTGGACAATGGCGGCCGGCGAACTCGTGCAGGTCGCGGCGGCCGACGGGTTCTCGAACCACGCGATCGGCTCGACGGAACTCGGCATGTCCGCGTTCGCGGACGTCGATGGCGACGGCATCGTCGACATCGCCTTGCCGAACGCGCAACGTTCGGCGCTTCGGATCGTGACGGTCGCCGGCGGAATGATGCGCGAGCTCGCCACGGCGCCGCTGCCGTCGCCGGTTGCCACCGCGATCACCGTGGTCACGTCGGCGGACGGAGTTGCGTTTGTCGCGGGGCTGGAGGACGGCACTCTGGTTCTCGTCCGGCCGACGCGATAGTGGCCACAAAAACTGCCTGCGCCGTTACGCCCGCGGCAATTCTCGGATATCCCCGGCGGCCACATGCCGCCGGCCGCGCGAGCGTCGGCAGCGACCGATAGCAGCATGAACGGGTGGGAAACGTGGCACTAGGATGACCCCATCGGGGGTCGGTGACCGCCGGCGCCCATCGGACGCCGGCGGCAATTGGCGGGCCCGCAGGCGGTTACGGCGCCCAGATGCCTTCCAGCGAGACGAACGCCAGGCCGTTGTGGGCGTTCATCGGAACGATCAGCTGGTTGGCTCCGGCGTCGTAGCACATGGAAGCGGCGCTCGGGATGTTCTCGGCGACGAGGACGGCCTCGGCCCCGGGACCGATCATCGAGATGCCGCCCATGGTGACGCTGCTGACGAACTTGGTGCCGTCCGCCATGATGACCAATCCGTCGCTGCCCGGCTGAACGGCGTGCTCAGTGTTGACGAGCGTGCCGTCGGGAGCGAACGTCAGCACACCGTCGTCGCCGATGTTAACCACGACGATGTTGCCGTCATTGTCGATGGCAACGCCGTTGGGCCGGTTGAGCGGTGCCCCCTCGACGAATACGGTCGTTGTGCCATCCGGAGTCACCTTGAAGATGCGGCCCGGATTGCTCGATTCGGACGCATAGATCGTACCGTCGGCCGCAACTTCGATGTCGTTGAATCCGGTCGACTGTTCAGAGACGATCTCGCCGGCCGGCATGCCGGTTGCCATATCGAACATGCGAATCACGGACACGCCCGCGGTGTTCGGCCCGGTGTCGACGGCGTTGCCGTCCCAGACGAAGGTGCGCAGGCCGCCGTCGCGGTCGGCAAGGTAGAGGATGCCGTTGACGATATCGCTGCCGAAGGGCTGGTTCAGCACGAGCGGCGGGTCCATCGTGGCCCGCTGGTTGCCTGGATTGGCGTAGCCGATCCAGCGCGGCGTGTGCACCGACCCGTCGTGATTGATCAACGCCACGAAGGCATCGTTGTCGATGGCGTTCTGGCCGACGCCCCGCGCCGGGGCGACGATGAGGTCGCGGTCCGGGTCATATGAGCAGCTTTCGGTCGAATAGATCGCACCATAGACCTTGACGTTGCCGGAGATCGCCGCCCATTGAGGCTGGTTCTCCGCCGTCGGCGCCGGCGGTGCTGCCGGCAGTCCCAGCGGGTTGCCGACATAATACGGCCGGGTCTCCTGCTGCGCCAAGGCCAGGCCCGTCCCGGCCAGTGCGAGAGCCGCGGCGGCTCCCAATAAAGCCATTCTCCTCATAAGAGTTCCCTCCCTAATAGCTCGCTGTCGCGATCTTACGTTTCCGGCGTTGGTGCCGGGCGGCCACGCTAGCTTTTTTCGGCGGCCGATAACCAGCACAAAAGGGAGGGAAACGAGGCGCCGGGAAGACCCATCCCGCGTGCCACCGCAAGAAAATCGCCGGCGCCCATCGGACGCCGGCGGCAATTGTGGTGCTCGCAACCGGTGTTACGGCGCCCAAATGCCCTCCAACGGCACGAAGGCGAGGCCGTTGTTGGGGTTCATCGGGATGACGAGCTGATTTGCGCCGGCGTCGTAGCACATGGACGCCGCGCTCGGGATGCCGTCGGCGATCATCACCGCTTCGCCGCCGGGCGGGATCATAAAGACGCCGCCGTTCTGAACGCTGGTGACGAACTTGGTCCCGTCGGCCATGATCTCGAGGCCGTCGAGCCCGGGCTGCCCCACGGTCTCCTGCAGGATCAACTCGCCGGTCTCGGCGTTGTAGGTGTTCACGCCGTTGTCGCCGATATTGACCACCACGAGGTTGCCGTCCGGGTCCAGCGCAAGGCCGTTGGGCGAGTTAAGGCCCGGCGACCCGTTCGGGATCAGCTCGGTCGCGGTCCCATCGGGCGTGACCTTATAGACGCGGCCCATATTGCCGGAGACGGACCCGTAGATCGTTCCGTCCGTTGCGACATAGATGTCGTTGAATGCCGGAACGTCGAGCGACATCCGACCGACCGGCGCGCCCGTTTCCATGTCGAACATGGCGATCGCCGCTGTCTGCGGCAGGTTCTGGCCGGGATTGTTCGGGTCGGGGGTGCCGCCGTCGCGGTCCGCCATGTAGAGGATGCCGTTGGCGACCGTGCTGCCGAACGGCTCGTTGAGGACCAGTGGCGTATCCAGATTGTCGCGCTGGGCGCCGGGGTTCTGGACGCCGATCCAGCGCGGCGTGTGGACCGAGCCGTCGTGGTTGATGAAGGCCACGAAGCCATCGTTCGCACGAATCGACTGCGCGACGCCGCGACTCGGGGCGACGATCAGATCACGCACCGGGTCGTAGGTGCAGCTCTCGGTGTTGACCAGCCCGCCATAGACCTTGACGTTGTCGGTCAGCGGCCTGAACGCCGGTGGGTTTTCCGCCGTCGGCGCCGGGGGCGCGATCGGCACGCCGAGCGGATTACCGACATAATAGGGCCGGATCTCCTGCTGCTGTGCCAATGCCAGGCCCGTGCCTACCAGGACGACAGCGGCCGCACCGGCTACTAGTACTGGTTTCATTTACTTCCTCCCCTGCTGTTATAGAAAAATGGGTTACTGATCCGGCGAGTATACATCGCTTCGGGCCCTTGGAGCAGTACTTTTGCGCCTCGCTCTTCGATACGACGCTGCAAGAAACCCTTCCCGCCCGGCGGATTGATCGACCTTCCGGGCGATGTAATGAACGGATTTGGCGGCGAGGCGGCATGACCCGGCAAGCACGGTTCGAATTGCTCGGCATCGGCAATGCCATCGTCGACGTCATGAGCCCCTCCGACGACGCGTTCCTCGCCCGGAACCGGCTGATCAAGGGATCGATGCGGCTGATCGACGCCGCCGAGGCGGCCGATCTCTACCGCGCGATCGGTCCCGCCACCGAATCCTCCGGCGGATCGGCGGCCAACACCGTGGCCGGAGTCGCATCGCTCGGAGGCCGGGCGGCCTTCATCGGCAAGGTTGCCGACGACGAACTCGGGGTGATCTTTCGCCACGATCTCCAGTCGCTGGGAGTCACGTTCGATACCCCGCCGGTGGATGGCGATGGCCAGCCGACCGCGCGGTCGATCATCCTCGTCACGCCCGACGGCGAGCGGACGATGAACACCTTTCTCGGAGCGGCGCAGGCGCTCGGCCCGGAGGATATCGACCCCGACCTGGTCGCCGCGGCCCGGATCGTCTTCCTCGAAGGCTATCTATGGGATCCGCCGGCGGCCAAGGACGCCTTCCGCCGCGCCGCCGGGATCGCGCATGCGGCCGGCCGCCTGGTGGCGCTGACGCTGTCCGACCCGTTCTGCGTCGATCGCTACCGCGAGGAATTCCGGGATCTCATCCGCGCGCGAACGGCGGACATCGTGCTGGCGAACACGGCCGAGCTCAAGTCGCTCTATGAAACCGGCGATTTCGACGCCGGGTTGGCGGCGCTCGGCGGCGACTGCCCGCTCGCCGCGGTCACCGCAAGCGAAGACGGCGCGTACATCCTGGATGGCGGACGGGTCGATCACGTGCCCGCCCGCCCGGTGGACCGGCTGATCGACGCCACCGGGGCGGGCGACCTCTTCGCATCGGGGTTCCTGCTGGGCCTGGCGCGGGACCTGCCGCCGGCCGCCGCGGCCGCGCTCGGCGCCTTCGCCGCCGCCGAAGTGATCTCGCATCTCGGGGCACGGCCCGCCATCCCGCTCGAGGCGGCGGCGCGCGAGGCCGGGTTCTCGTTCTAGCCGAGGAGCCGGCTGACCAGCTTGGCCGTGTAGTCGACCATCGGCACCACCCGCGCATAGTTCAGCCGGGTCGGACCGATGACGCCGAGCGCGCCGACGATCCGCTGGTCGCTATCGCGAAAAGATGAGACGACGAGCGACGAACCCGAAAGCGAGAACAGGTTCGATTCGGAGCCGACGAAGATCCGAACCCCGTCGCCGGTCTCCGCCTTGGTCAGCAGCAAAATTAGCTCGCGCTGGGTTTCGAGATCATCGAACAGCCGCCGGATGCGCTCGAGATCCTCGGCGGCCGTGACGTCCTCAAGAAGGTTGGAACGACCGCGGACAATGAGGGTTTCCGGCCGGTCCGAGGAGGCGTTGGCCCAGGTGGCGAGGCCGGCGTCGACAAGCTTGGCGGTGAGCCGATCGAGTTCCGCCTGCAGCGTCTTCCTGTTGCCTTCAATCTCCGCCCTGGCCTCGGACAGGGTATGCCCGCGCAGCGCGTTGTTGAGGTAATTCGACGCCTCGACCAGCGAGGATTGGGTCGTGCCCGGATCGATGTCGATCAGGCGGTTCTCGACCGACCCGTTCTCGCCGACGAGGACGACCAGCGCCCGACTCGGCTCGAGCCGAACGAACTCGATATGCTTCAAACGGGGATCCGCCTTCCCCGCCAGGACAATGCCGGCGCCGCGCGAAAGACCGGACAGGCTGCGGCTGGCCTCGGCCAGGAGGTCGTCGATGCTGCGCCCCGGCTCTTTGGCCTTGATCTGGGATTTGATATTGCGGCGCTCCTCGGCCGAAAGGTCCCCGATCTCGAGCAGAGCGTCGATGAAGAAGCGGAGGCCGAGTTCGGTCGGCATCCGGCCGGCCGATGTGTGCGGCGAGAAGATCAGGCCGAGCTGCTCGAGATCCGACATGACGTTGCGGACCGAGGCCGGCGACAGGTTGACCGGGAGCAATCGGCTGATGCTGCGCGAGCCGACCGGATCGCCGGTGTCGAGATAGGTCTCGACAATCCGGCGGAAAATCTCCCGGGTCCGTTGATCGAGGTCGGCAAGGCCGGCCTCCGGCAGTCTTCTCGGATCGTTCATGGCCCCATTCTAGCGCCGATGCCGGGCCCGGCGGCAAGCCGACCCTTTACCGCGGACGGCATCGGTGGCACCAAGCAGTCCGCTCAAGCCGAAGGACAAGCCATTGCGGCCGTCGAAACGTGCGCCGGACGAATTGCGCGCTGTCAGCCTCGAACGAGGCGTTTCCCGCCACGCCGAGGGGTCGTGCCTGGTCCGCTTCGGCGACACGCATGTGCACTGCACGGCCAGTGTCGACGAGCGCCTGCCCCCTTGGCTCCGCGGCGCCGCCAAGGGCTGGGTCACGGCGGAGTACGGCATGCTGCCGCGCTCGACGAGCGAAAGGATGGCGCGCGAGGCGACCAAGGGCCGGCAGTCCGGCCGGACGCAGGAAATCCAGCGGCTGATCGGACGCTCGCTGCGGGCGGTCGTCGACCTCGCGGCACTCGGAGAACGCCAGATCCAGGTCGATTGCGACGTCATCCAGGCCGACGGAGGAACGCGTACGGCGGCGATCACCGGCGCATGGGTGGCGCTGCGGGACGCGCTGGAATGGATGAAGATGCGCGACATGTTGTCGGCTGATCCGCTCAAGGATCACGTTGCGGCGGTCTCCGCCGGCATCTACAAGGGCGCCATCATTCTCGACCTCGATTACGACGAAGACTCGGAGGCGGACACCGACGCCAATTTCGTCATGACGGGTTCCGGCGGCATCGTCGAGATTCAGGGCACCGCCGAGGGCGAGCCGTTTACCAACGAACAGTTCCTGTCGTTGATGAATATCGCAAGATCAGGAATCGATCGCCTGATCGAATTGCAGAAGCTCGCGGTGCTGTGACGCCTACGACGCTCGACCTGTTGCGCCCTGGCGACCGGCTGGTGATCGCCAGCCATAATCCGGGCAAGGTCCGGGAGCTTGCCGAGCTGATCGCCCCGTTCGGCATCGACGCCGTGCCGGCAGCCGAATTCGCCATCGACGAGCCGGAGGAAACCGGTACGACTTTCGAAGGGAACGCCGCGATCAAAGCGGTCGCCGCGGCGCACGCGACGGGGCTGCCGGCGCTCGCCGATGATTCCGGCCTTGCGGTCGATGCACTTGGCGGCGAGCCGGGGGTCTATTCCGCTAGATGGGCCGGTCCGGACAAGGATTTTCGCCGGGCGATGCGGCTGGTCGAAGAGAAACTGCAAACGGCCGGAGCGAGCACTCCCGGCCAACGGCGCGGGCGGTTCGTTGCCGTGCTCTGTTTGGCATCGCCGGGAGGCGAGACTCGGAGCTGGCGGGGCGAGGTCGCGGGCGAACTCGTCTGGCCGCCGCGCGGCGACAAGGGATTCGGTTATGATCCGATGTTCAGGCCCGAGGGATATGCGCGGACGTTTGGCGAAATGAGCGCCGAGGAAAAGCACGGCTGGCGACCGGGCGCCGAGCCCCTGTCGCATCGCGCGCGGGCGTTCGCCGCCCTGGCGCGCGACCTCGGGATCGGCGGCTGACGATGGGCAATCCGTCGGAAGCCGGATTCGGCGTTTATGTCCATTGGCCGTTCTGCGCAGCCAAGTGCCCCTATTGCGACTTCAACAGCCACGTGCGGCATCAAGCCGTCGACCAGCAGCGCTTTGCCGCCGCGTTCGAACGCGAGATCGGGGCGATGGCGGCGCGGACGCCGGGGAGGCGCGTCGGCAGCATCTTCATCGGCGGCGGCACGCCGTCGCTGATGGCGCCGGAAACCGTCGGCGCGATCCTCGACGCGATTGCCGGGTCATGGTCGGTCGAGGCCGGCGCCGAGGTGACGCTCGAGGCCAATCCGTCCAGCGTCGAGGCGGAGCGCTTCCGCGGCTATCGCACCGCCGGCGTCAATCGAGTCTCGCTCGGCGTGCAGGCGCTCGACGATGCCGATCTCCGATTTCTCGGCCGGTTGCACAATGTCGACGAGGCGCTGAACGCCATCGAAGTCGCCCGGTCGATCTTTCCACGGACCAGCTTCGACCTGATCTACGCGCGCCCGGGGCAGCGTCCGTCCGACTGGGCCTCGGAACTCGATCGTGCGATCGACCGCGCGGCGGATCACCTCTCGCTCTATCAGCTGACGATCGAGGAGGGGACGCCGTTCTTCGACCTCCGGCGGGCCGGCAAACTCGCGATCCCGGACGATGCGTCGGCCGCCGAACTCTACCGGACGACGCAGGAGGTCTGCGACCGGCGGGGGATTCCGGCCTATGAGATCTCCAACCACGCCGCGCCGGGCGGCGAGTGCCGTCACAATCTCCTCTACTGGCGCTATGGCGAATATGCCGGCATCGGCCCCGGCGCCCATGGCCGGCTCATCGGCGAGGACGGCCGCCATGCGACGGCAACGACCCGCAGCCCGGAGACATGGCTTCAGCGCGTCGAATCCTGGGGTGATGCGATCGAAACGGACGAGCTCCTGTCGCGCGAGGAGGAGGCCGACGAAATGCTGCTGATGGGCCTTCGCCTCGCCGAGGGAATCGACCTCAAGCGATATCAGGCCATCGCCGGCCGGAGGCTCGATCCGAGCCGGCTCGGTGACCTGTCGCGCGAAGGCATGGTCGAAACGCTGCCGAGCGACCGCGTGCGGGTCACCCGCGCCGGCGCAATCGTCCTGGACGCGGTGGTCGCCGATCTCGCCGCCTGACCGGACAGCCAGCCACATGTCCGACGCAGATCGGCCACAAACCGATTGCAGGGTCGGGTGTCAAAAGGCAGCCGAAACATCGGTAAGTGCGCGTCAAGTGCCCCGGCGGCTGCCGGATCATGTGAAAGGGGAGGAGTTGTCGATGACCAGACCAGATTCGCGCCGCGGCGGCGTGGCCGCCGGCCGGAATCACCGCGCCGCCAGAGTCTGCCTTCTGCTCGGAACGATGGGACTAGCCGCTGTGCTTGCCGGCACCGGTGTCCGCGCGCAGGAACCCGCGGCGGAGCCCGACGGCGCGCAAGTGTATGGAACGGTCGGATGCTCCGCGTGCCACGGCCCCAATGGCGAGGGCGGCGCGGGCCCGGCGCTGGCGGGCAATGCCAATCTCGCCGACGCCAACTTCGTCATCAACCAGATCCTCAATGGCGGGGCGGTGATGCCGCCCATCGGCCAGGGACTGACGGACGCGCAGGTCGCGGCGGTCATCAACTTCATCCGCAGCAACTGGGGCAATAGCGCGGCCGAACAGGTCACGGCCGAGCAAGTCGCGACGGTCCGCGGCTAGTCCGATCCTCAGAAAATCCCGGCAGCCACCGTCGAAGCGAACCCGGCGGCTGCCGGATCGAGGACGCGGCCGCCGTCGCGCGTCACCTCGTAGATCGCCAGTG
>CAYOBK010000023.1:0-2319 GCA_964402275.1 uncultured Bauldia sp. | reverse complement strand
GGTGCTCTGAACGACACCTTCCAGGGCATTGCCGACGACAACTTCGGCGCTGCTGCCCCGTAACCGGTAGCCGTGATCGCAAGTCCAGGGCCGCCCGGACGAAAGTCCGGGCGGCCTTTCATTTGTGGGGAGCCATCCTTGACCCTTTGTTCAAACATGCGCGGCTAGGGTTGCCGCCATTCCTTGGAATGCTCTTCGTGTCGGGCTGCCGCGGGCCGGGTGATGTCTGTTCTTTCGTATGCTGCATTCGCTTTCTTCCCTCTGATGATGGCGTATGCCGCTGCGTCTGATCTTCTGACGATGACGATACCCAACTGGGTTTCGATCGCCCTGGCCGGCGCCTTTCTGTTGCTCGCGCCGCTGGCCGCCGGAATGGATCTCAATGCAATTGGCATGCATGCGGCAGCGGGGGCGGTGCTCCTTGCGATCGGCTTCGTACTGTTCACCTTCGGATGGGTCGGCGGCGGCGACGCGAAGATCGCGGCCGCGGCGGCGCTGTGGCTCGGCGTCGGATACACGCTCGAATTCATCGTATGGACGTCGATCATCGGCGGCGCCTTGTCGCTGATTCTGCTCCTGGTGAAGCATCGCCTGTCACCTGCACTGGCCGTCAGATATGCGTGGCTGCATCGGCTGCACGATCCGAACACCGGAGTGCCTTACGGCCTCGCCCTCGGTGCGGCCGCGATGCTCGTCTACCCGCACACGACCTGGATCAACCTGGTCACCGGCTGACGCCGCTCGCGGCCCTTCGCGCACCATCACGGGCCGTTAATGACGATTGAACACGGCCAGTTAACCATAAGTACACCATTCCCGAGCGACATTGCTGCACCGAGGAACCCGGGTGCGGGGTGAGGTAGGTCGCAAATGAATGTCGCCCGAGTATTAGTTCTGATTGTCGCGTTGATCGCCGGCGGCGCTGCCGCATACCTGGCGATGAACATGATCAACCAGGAGCCCACTCAGTCGACGGTGCAAGTGGCCGCGCCGGCGGCGCCCGCCTTCGAGACAGACGAAGTATTGGTCGCCGTTCGCGACATGCAGCTCGGCACGACGATCGACGCGGGCAATGTCGCATGGCGCGCGTGGCCGATCAGCGGCATCGCCGGCACGTACATTCTTCGCTCGCAGTTGCCGAACGGCATAGAGGAGCTCGCCGGGACGATCGTTCGCTCGGAGTTTTTTGCCGGCGAACCGATCACTCAAGCCAAGCTGACCCGCACGGAAGGCGGATTGCTCTCGGCCATGCTGCCGGCCGGCATGCGCGCCATCGCCTTGTCGATCAGCACCGACACGAGCGCGGGCGGTTTCATTCTTCCCAACGATCGCGTCGACGTCATCATGACGCGGCGCTCGCAAGCCTTTGAGGACGGTGCGGAGCGTTTCATCACCGAGACGATCCTGAGCAACGTCCGTGTCCTGGCGATCGATCAAACGATCGCCGAGCAGAACGGCGTGGCCGTTGTCGTCGGCCGCACCGCCACGCTCGAACTGACGCCGATGCAGGCGGAAATCCTAACTGTGGCTCAGCAGATGAGTGATCGCCTCACGCTCGCCTTGCGCAGCCTCGCCGACGCCGATGCGCCCATGTTGCCCGACGCCGTCCACCTCATCAACGGTGACACGCGCGCCGCGGGCGTAACCGTGATCCGCAACGGCGTCGCAGTGCAAGTCAACCCAGGCCAATGATCAACTGCGCCATCAAGGAGTTCGGTTAAACATGTCTGCTCACCTCCAGCGCGCGCTGTTATGCGCCACAGCGGCCTTGGCGTTGTCCGCGACACCGGCACTCGCGGGGGCCAACGCCGACGAGCTCGGCGCCGCACGCTGCGAAGCCGGCAATATCACCGCGCATCGCGTCTGCACGCTGCCGCTCAACAAATCGCTCATCATCGATTTGCCGGCGGACGCGCGCGATGTGTTGGTGTCGAATCCGGGCATCGCCGACGTGGTGGTACGGACGTCACGGCGCATCTATCTGACGGGAGTCGCGGTCGGCCAAACGAATCTGTTTGTATTCGACGGCGACGGCAACACCATCGTCAGCCTTGACCTCCAGGTCGAGCGGGACATCTCCGGCCTCGAGGAAACGCTTCGCCGGCTCATCCCGAACTCCAACATCGTCGTTGAGATGATCAACGACAACATCATCCTGTGGGGCTCGGTGCAGAATGCGGCAGACTCGCAGCGTGCGTCCGAAGTGGCGAACATCTTCGCCAACGCCGGCGCCAACGCTCAGCCGACAGCGCCGACAGCCGATCCCGGCGCCGGCGGCGTTACCGTCCAGGTAACCGGCGGACAGGGAACGCCCGCCAC
>CAYOBK010000022.1:0-6609 GCA_964402275.1 uncultured Bauldia sp. | reverse complement strand
CATGATGCCTTCGACCGAATCGAAGGCGAGTCCTTCGCTCGGCACGTAATGCATCGCCAGCACGACGCCGGTGGCGATCTGGGTGCCCAGCACGAAGGCCATGATGCCGCCGAAGGTCCACCAGTAATTGAGATTGCGCGGCGTCGGGAAGGCGATGAACGACGAATGGACGAGGCCGACGATCGGCAGCCGGGCCTCGAACCATTTGGCGAAGCGAGATTTCGGCTCGTAGGGGCGCAACGCTTCCATTTTCGCCCTACCCGATCTCCATGACGGCGGGCGACACGAAATTCATCGCCGGGATCAGCAGGTTCTGCGGTGCCGGACCTTGGCGGATACGGCCGGCCGTGTCGTAATGCGACCCGTGGCAGGGGCAGAACCAGCCGCCATAATCGCCGGATTCGCCGAGCGGAACGCAGCCGAGATGGGTGCACACGCCGACCATGACGAGAAAGCGCTCGTCGCCGGCCGTTGCCCGGTTCTCGTCGGTTGCCGGCGCATCCGCTGGCAGGTTTTCGTTGCGCGCCAGCCGGTCGCGTAGCGCCGACAGCGGCACCTCGGCCGCCGCGGCGATCTCGGCGTCGGTGCGATGGCGGACGAAGACCGGCTTGCCGCGCCATTTGACCGTGATCGACATGCCCGGCTCGTTCCCGGATATATCGACTTCGGTGGTGGCGAGGGCGAGCGACGCCGCATCGGGGTTCATCTGATCGATAAGCGGCCACGCTAGAAACGCCGCACCGATCGCCCCCACCGCCGTGGTGGCGACGAAGATGAAATCACGGCGGCCAGCGTCTGGTACTTCGGTTTCGGTCACGCCCTCCCCCATCGATGGGCTTGTTGTCGGCCCGGACTGAGCCGATTCGCGGCCCTGCCGGCGGTCGCCCTCGCGCACGAGCAGGCGTTTTTGCCAGCGGACTCTGCGCTTGTCCAGAATGTCGCAGAGGGGCGTGCCAACCAGTCAGGAAAAATGGCCCGCCGTCGCTTGCCCGGACCGTACCCGCGCCATAGGGTCCGGCGCCTCGATTACACAGCTGACGACGACCCCGCAATGAGCCTTCCGGCCGACCTCGATTCCAGGAAAGCCCGCGTTTCAGGCTGGTTCACCGAGCTTCGCGACGCCATCGTCGCCGCCTTCGAGCGGATCGAGGACGATCTCCCGCCGGGCGCGCCGAACGCCGCCTCCGCGCCCGGACGGTTCGGAAAGACCCCCTGGCATCGCACCGACGCGACCGGCGCCCCCGGCGGCGGCGGGCTGATGTCGATGCTGCATGGCCGGGTGTTCGAGAAGGCCGGCGTCCACCTCTCGACGGTTCACGGCGAGTTTTCACCCGAATTCCGCAAGCAGATGCCGGGCGCCGAGGACGACCCACGCTTCTGGGCGTCCGGGATCTCGCTCATCGTCCACCCGCTGAATCCGAACGTTCCGGCCGTTCACATGAACACCCGCATGGTGGTAACCTCGAAGCTCTGGTTCGGCGGCGGCGCGGACCTCACGCCGGTGCTCGACCGGCGCCGCACCCAGGAGGATCGCGACAGCCTGGATTTCCACGCCGCGATGCGCGGCGCTTGCGAGGCGAATCCCGTGGCGGACTATGCGCGCTACAAGGAATGGTGCGACAGCTATTTCTGGCTGAAGCACCGCGGCGAACCGCGCGGCATCGGCGGTATCTTCTACGACAATCATGACAGCGGCGACTGGATCGCCGACTTCGCCTTCACCCGCGACGTCGGCAAGGCCTTTCTCGACGTCTACGACAAGCTGGTCCGGCGGAACTTCCGAACACCCTGGACCGACGCCGACCGCGAGGAGCAGCTGATCCGCCGCGGCCGCTATGTCGAGTTCAATCTGCTTTACGATCGCGGCACGATCTTCGGGCTTCAGACCGGCGGCAACGTCGCCGCGATCCTGTCGTCGATGCCGCCAGTGGTGAAGTGGCCGTAAGCCGGCCGCCTGCAATCACCGGCCAGGCGCCGGTAACTCGCTGTCATGGATCATCTTCTTCTGACCTGCCCCGACAGTATCGCCACACAATCGCGCGCCTTGACAAAAATATTTGTCAAGGTAACTTCCGGGTATGATCGACGTTGAAGTCATCGCAGATGCCACGGCTGCCTCGGTTGCGCTCGACCCGATCCGGAGCCGGCTGCTCGCGGAACTCGCCGATCCTGGTTCGGCCGCGGACCTGTCGTCGCGGGTGGGGCTCTCCCGGCAAAAGGTGAACTACCATCTGCGCGCCTTGGAGGCGCGCGGGCTTGTTGAAGTGGCGGAGGAGCGCCGCTGGGGCGGCCTGACCGAGCGCATCCTCGTTTCTTCCGCCAGGTCGTTTGTCGTGTCGCCAGAAGCGCTGGGCCCGGCCGGCGCCGATCCGGGGCGCGCCGGCGACCGACTCGCCGCCAGCTATCTGATCGCGCTCGGGGCCCGCATCGTGCGCGAGGTCGGCGATCTCTGGCGGCGCGCCCGCAAGGCCGACAAGGATCTCGCCACGCTCGCGATCGACACCGAAATCCGGTTTGCTTCGCCCGCGGCGCGCGCCGCCTTCACCAGAGACTTGACGCAGGCGGTCACGGAACTCGTGCACCGGTACCACGACACCAGCGCACCCGGCGGCCGCAGGCATCGCCTGATCGCAGTCTCCCACCCTTTGCCTGTCCCCCAGTCCGGAAAGGAAACCTGATGCCAGTCAAGATCGAGCCCGATGGGCGCCGCAGCGTCGAGGCCGAAGTCGATGTGCCGGGAATGCCGGATGAGGTCTGGAACGCCATCGCTTCCGGACCGGGGATATCGTCCTGGTTGGTCCCCACCGAAATGGACGGGCGTGTCGGCGGGACGACGAAATCGAGCTTCGGGCCCGGGGACAGCATGGACTCGGTGGCGCGAATCACAGAGTGGCAGCCGCCCAATCGATACCTCGCCGAGTCCGAGGAGGAGCCGGGCACCGTCGCCACCGAATGGACCGTCGAGGCCAAGTCGGGCGGGCTGTGCACGGTCCGCGTCGTGCACAGCTGGTTCGCGAAGAGCGACGACTGGGATCACCAATTCGAGGGCCACACTTTCGGCTACCAATCTTACTTCCAGATCCTGCGGCTATACTTGGCGCATTTCGCTGGGCAGCCCTGCTCCCCTGTTCAGCTGACGGCGATGGCGACTGGATCGAAAAAGAAGGCCTGGGATCGACTGGTCCGACCGCTTGGCCTTGACGGCGCGAATGTTGGAGCGCGGGTCGCGACCCCCGAAGATGCGCCCGCGCTGAAAGGAATCGTCGAAGCCGTCAACCCGCCGGAGTGGCCGAGCCTGCTGCTGCGTCTCGACAAGCCGGCGCCGTCGATCGCACACTTCTTTGCCATGCCCATGAGCGGGTCGGTCTTGCTGCCGGTGCGGTTCTATCTTTATGGACGATCGGCCGCCGGCATCGCCGGTGCCGTCGCGGCTACCTGGCAGGAATGGCTCGACAAGAGATTCCCGGCAGCGCCGGCGAGCTGAGCCGGGGATCTCCGGTCAATGCTTCTCCCCCGGGATCGCCGCAGAATCCGCTAGGCCCGGCGACCGCGGTCGATCCGGATGTCGGTGCCGAACACCTTGTCCCAGAAGCCGGTGGTCACACCGAAATTGCCGGCGTCGTCGAAATGATGATGCAGCGCGTGGCGGTGTTTCAGCTTGTAGAGATAGCTGCCGGGCTGGAGCCGCCAGTGATGCACGCCGTGATGGACGATGATGTAGAACGAGTAGCCGAGGAGGATGCCGGCGGTGAAGGCGGCTCCGTATGAGAAGCCGGCGATCAGGATCGCGGGCAGGAGCACTAGAATGATCATCAGCGCCAGCGACAGCCAGGGCGGCGTTCCGATCAGCGCCTTCTGGTCGTCGTGATGCGCCTCGTGCATGTCCTTGACGTAAGGCACGTGGTGCAGCACCCAGCGGTGCAGCTGATATTCGGCGAGGGTCCAGGTGGCGACGCCGGCGGCGACCGACAGCGTCCACACCCCCCATTTCTCCATGGGCGTCGTCGCCAGCGACGCGGCCGAGAGCGTGGTCGCGAGCGTCGGGTAGAGGATGTAGTCCGAGTAGTAGCTGGCTGCGCTGAGTCGCATCCCTGACCTCCAATGATGGCCGAGCACGTCTTAGGGCTTGGTCAGATCGGGGCTCATTACGCTTGGGAGTAGGCGCGACGCAATAAGCTCCGAATCGGTGCCATTGTAAACGGCGTTTCCCCAACAATGCAGTCTATTGCTGACCTGCGCGGATTTGCTGCAATCTGGCGATTAGGTCGTTCCGATCCGGCGCGAAATCCGAGGCGATCCACCAGTCCTCGAGCTCCTTCAGGATCCGGCCGACCGCCGGTCCGCGCGCGATCCCGATTTTCATGACATCCGCCCCTCCGAGGGGAAAAGCGGGGGGCTCCCATCCGCTCACGGTTTTCAGCGCCCTGACCCAATTTGTGATGGCGTCCCCGGCGCTCGCCGCGGCCAGGGCAAGGCCATTGGTGAAGGCATCACGCCCTTTGCGATAGATCGCGGCCCTGGCTTCCTTGGCCACGGGCCGGTCTTGATCCGCTCCTTCGAGCGCCGACGCGATTGCATCGCGGTCGCTGTTGGAGAGTCTCAGCCGCGCCGCGATTCTCGCCTCGTCCTCGGCGATCCGGACGGCGAGCGCCGCGAGGCGCCGCGGGAAGGACGGCGCCAGCCCGGCCTCGCGCTCGAACTCGATCATCCGCCTGAGCCGCACCAGATAGCCGACACCTGCGAGAATGATCGGCAGGATGCCGGCATACTGCATTTCCTCGACAGTGTCAGCCGCGCCGGCGGCGACGAGGAGACGCGTCAATTCGTGGGTGATCCGTTCCGCCGCCAGCCCGTGGAGGCCGTGACGGCCGCGGATCGCCGCGTCGAGGCCGGCGCGGTCGATCGGCCCCGCGCAGCACTCGGCATGGAAGCGGAAGAACCGCAGCACCCGGAGATAATCCTCGGCGATCCGCTTGTCGGCGTCGCCGATGAAACGGACGCGCCGGGCAAGGAGATCGGCGTAGCCGCCGGCCGGATCGTAAACGGTGCCCCCGGCGTCGACGGACAGCGCATTCATCGTGAAGTCGCGCCGCCTCGCATCGGCCTCCCAATCGGTGCCGAACCGGACGATGGCGTGGCGTCCGTCCGTCTCGACGTCCTCGCGGAGGGTCGTGACCTGATAGCCGCGCCCGCCGAGGATCAGCGTGACCGTTCCGTGTTCGACGCCGGTTGGCACCGATTTGATGCCCGCCGATTTGGCCCGCTCCATCACCCTCTCGGGCAGCGCCGTCGTCGCGAAATCGACTTCCGTGACTTTGCGTCCGAGAAGCGTGTCGCGGACGGCGCCGCCGATCGCCCGTCCGCTGTCGCGGTCCTGATTGAGGAGCGCGAAGATCGCCCTCACCTCCGGCCCGTCGAGCCACTCCTCATGCCTGAGTGATGGTGGCTGCGGCATTGCGGCGTCCCGGCTCACTCCTCGCCGAACCGGCCGGGAACAAGTTGGCCGTCCCGGATCTCGGCGGGGAAGTAGGGCTCGTTCGTGCTGGTGCCGGCAAAGGAGACGAGGACGATGATCCCGATGACGACGAAGACCGCCCCGATCGCGCTGAGGATGATCACTGTGCGGTTGGTCCAATCGGCGGCCTTGCCGAGGCCCCGCCTGATGACCAGCAGCCAACCGGCATAAGCGGCAAACGGCACGAGGAAAAACAACGTGTTGAGCGCCAGCAGCCTGGCCATGAATCAATCCTGTCCTGATCAGGCGTGCCCCGCCGGAATCGGCGGGTACGCAGCCCGGGCCCCATCTGGCCCCGGCTTCCGGTCGCGGCAACACCCGCCGCCACGGACCGATCGCCGTTTGACGGCTATCCCCTCCATTCACAACTGCGCGATACTCTTGCCAAGAGAGGCTTGCCAAACGGTATCACAATTGGCCGAAGTCGCCGGGCCGCCGCAACAAACGGCCACAGCCTGAGGCGAAAAGCGGTGGGCAGTCACTGACGCCACAGTCGTTAACATGGCATGATTGTGCCGGATGGCTGTGCGAGGGCGGCAGCGCAAGTCAACCGGGCAGTCCCGCCGAAGGAGGCGTCATGGGAGCGATGAATCAGGTGTCGGCCGAAGATTTGCAGAACATCTCGGCCGACCTCGACGCCGCCGTCGAGCGGATCGCCGCGGCCAGGGCGGCGATCGGCAAGGTCATCTACGGCCAGGCCAACGTCGTCGACCAGGTGCTGACGACGATCTTCTCGGGCGGGCACGGGCTCCTTGTCGGCGTTCCCGGCCTCGCCAAGACCAAACTGGTGGAGACGCTCGCCATCGTGCTCGGCCTCGACACGATGCGCATCCAGTTCACGCCGGACCTGATGCCATCCGACATTCTGGGTTCCGAGGTGCTCGATCAGGGCATGGACGGTACCCGCAGTTTCCGCTTCCTGCCCGGCCCGGCCTTCGCGCAATTGCTGATGGCTGACGAGATCAACCGGGCCAGCCCGCGCACGCAATCGGCGCTGCTGCAGGCGATGCAGGAATATCACGTCACCATCGCCGGCCAGCGCCACGATCTGCCGTCGCCGTTCCACGTTCTGGCGACGCAGAATCCGATCGAAC
>CAYOBK010000021.1:0-5521 GCA_964402275.1 uncultured Bauldia sp. | reverse complement strand
GGCGACGCCTTCGCCGGTTGACGTGAGCTTGTCCGTGAGGCGCGAACCGTCGACGGAGATCACTTCGAAAATACGGTCGCCGGTCTTCGACAGCTTGTCGGCGAGTTCAGAGCCGCCGGACGTGATCGATTCGGCGATGCGTGTGCCGGTGTGGTCCAGCTTGTCGGTGATCTCCTGGCCGCGCATCGCCAGGTCGACCAGCAGCTTCTCGGCGTTGTTCTTGAGCGCCGCATTCACGTCCTTTGCATGGACGTAGATCGTCTCCGCCACCTGGTTGCCGGTATCGGAAATCGACTGAGTGATATCGATGGCGCGCTGCTCGAGCGAGTCGGTGAGATCCGATCCGACCTTGGCGAAGCTTTCCGAGACCTCGCGGCCGCGCTCGGCGACTGCTTGCGCCATCGAGCGGCCGGTTGTCTCCAGCGCGTTGGCGACCTCGCTGCTGGTCGCGGTAAGGCTCTCCGAAACCTCGGTCACCGTCGCACCGAGCCGCAGGATCAGGTCTTCGCCGCGCGCCGCCAGCTTGTCGACCACCTTCTCTCCGGCCGATCCCAGCGCCGCCGACAGCTGTTCGCCGCGCTGCGCCATGGCCTGGGTGATCCTGGTCCCCGACTGGCCGACTTGCTCGGTGATATTGTCGGCCGCGAGCCTCAGGTCCTCCGATAGCGATTCCTGGGCGCGGACGATCGATGTGCGGACGCGCTCGGAGTTGACCAGGATCGCCTCGCGCTGGCCGGCAAGGTCGGTGATCAGGCTGCGCATCCGCGATTCGTTGTCGGTGTAGGAGCGCTCCAACGCGGAGACCTCGGTCTGCACCAGCAGTTCGAGTTCTCCCGCCCGGGCGATCGCCCGTTCGATGCCGTCTCCGACCGCCGATATCTCGCGCCGGATCGCCTGGCTGACGCTCACCACGGAATCGACGGCGACGCCCTCCGGCTCGGAAAGCCGGTTGACGACATTGTTGATCGAGCGGCCGAGCATGCGCAGTTCCTGCGTCCGCCACAGGATGGAGGCGCCGGTCCAGATCAGCGTCACCGGAATCGCCAGGATCAGCAGGAGACTGGTGAAGCTCGGCGCGCCGGCGATCTCGGGCCCGGCGGGGCTGAGGATGCCGGTGCCGTGGGAGGAAACCATGGTGACCAGGGCACCGACGACCCAGATCGCCGAGAGGCCGAGCGCGATCGGATAGATGTATCGGGATCGTCGCTGGAGGCTGGCGTTGAGGCTGCGCAGATCGTCGTTGGCGGCGAATCGCCTCGTGCTTCGGGCGCGGGGATCGGCCTGGTGTCTCGCCTCGTCCTTGGACTGTGCGTCGTCCGGGGAAGATGTCGGTCGCGCCGGCGCCGGACGCGCGGCCGGGGACGGTCCCTGGCGACTGCCAAAGGACTGCGATCCGGGCGCGCCGCCCGGCCGCGGTCTCGTTTCCTCGCCGGACCGGGTACGCTCGCCGCTTCGCGGCGCGCTGGGCTGCCGCAGCGGAGATCTATCGCTTGGCGGCGGCGCGCGCGGGGTCGGTTCGGGCGTGTCGCTGTCCAGATCCGCACGAAGGGCTTGCTCGACGGCCGAAACGGAGGCTTCAGGGGAATTCAGGGATCGTGGATTCGTCGCCATCAAAACCGCCTCGTACCGCACCCGAAACTTGTCCGTTCGTCGGTCGCAAGATCGACGCGCCCAGATCGGGATGACGAGTAGGGGGGCTCGGTGATCGCCGCCTCACACCAGTCCCTTATGGCCGTGCCGAAACCGTTGCCGGACCGTGGTGGCCGAAAGCCCCGCCGCCACGTCCCGGTAATGGCACATTGCAGAATGGCGAACAACAAACACTTCCGGTGTTGCACGACTGCCGCGGATCAAATACTGCCGCAATTGAGCCAAGCATCGGATGTGACTTGGCAAAAAAGCCGTTGACGAAATTACGGGCATCGCCGCCGGACACGGGTTGCATTAACCGAAGTTTTCATCCTCGCCGGTAGCGTCGCGCAAAGTGATTCGTTTCTCGAGGGGCGGCATGGCCGCATCGACCGAAGAAATCGACCAGGCGGGCGGTCCGGTGGATGTCGACCATCTGAAGATGGTGACATCGAACGACCCGAAGATGGAGCGCGAGGTGCTGACGCTCTTCAGCCAGCGCGCGGCCGCGTCCTTGATCGCGATCGAGCAGGCCCAGTCGCGCCGCGAGCGCCACGACGCCGCGCATCGCCTTGTCGGCGGCGCGCGCGCTATCGGCGCCAACGCACTGGCCGAGGCCGCCAAGGCTATCGAGATGGCCGAGACCCTCAACGCCGACGACGTTGCGGCCCTGTCGCGAGCCATGACCGAGGTCATCCGCTTCCTGGAGGCCCGGCTCAAGCAGTAGCGCCCGGGCACCCGCGGACGCTGGCGAGCCGAATTCAAATCTCCTATATGGGCCGCCTAACCGACCGCGCCGGCGGGTCGGCGCGGGCTCGTGCGGGATCCCGCGATCGCCGTCGCCACCTTTCTCGATCTTAGGGCCGGCATGCCGAAAATCACCTACATCACCCCCGACGAGACGGTCTATGAGGTCGACGCCGAGATCGGCGTCACCGTCATGGAGGCGGCGATCCACAACCAGGTCCCCGGCATCGAGGCCGAATGCGGCGGCGCCTGCGCCTGCGCAACCTGCCATGTCTACATCGAGGAGAAGTTCATGGAGATCGTCGGGCAGCCGCAGCCGATGGAGGAGGATATGCTGGATTTCGGCTACGATGTCCGGTCGAATTCCCGCCTTTCCTGCCAGATCAGGGTCTCCGACGAACTCGACGGAATGGTGGTCCGGGTGCCCGAACGCCAAGGCTAGCCAAGGCCCCGGCGGCTTTTTGCTCATCTTCGGCCGCTATGCGGCAACGGCGTTGCTTCCCAGCCCAACGTCCAGCCGCTAAACCTGCGGCGCAATTCGACAAGTTGGAACGTGCCGGGAATGAGCGAACCAATCGAAACGGACGTCGTGATCGTCGGGGCCGGGCCGGTCGGGCTCTTCGCGGTCTTCGAACTCGGGCTCCTCGAGATCAAATGCCACCTTGTGGACATTCTCGATCGCCCGGGCGGCCAGTGCACGGAGCTCTATCCCGAGAAGCCGATCTACGACATTCCCGGCCACCCGGAGATCAGCGCGCAAGGCCTGGTCGACCGGCTCCTGCAGCAGATCAAGCCGTTCAAGCCGGAGTTCCATGTCAGCCAGATGGTGGAGTCGCTGGAGCGGCTCGATGACGGCCGCTTCGGGCTGACCACCGACACCGGCACGACATTCCGCTGCAAGGCGGTGGTGGTCGCCGCCGGCGGCGGATCGTTCCAGCCGAAACGCCCCCCCGTTCCCGGCATCGAAGCGTTCGAGCAGGTTTCGGTCCAGTACGCCGTGCGGCGGATGGAGGACTTCCGCGGCCACGACGTGATGATCGTCGGCGGCGGCGATTCGGCGCTCGACTGGACCCTCAATCTGCAGCCGGTCGCCAGGAGCATGACCCTCGTGCACCGGCGCGATGAGTTCCGCGGCGCGCCCGACAGCGTCAACAAGATGCGGGCGCTGGTCGCCGAACAGAAGGTGCAACTCGTCATCGGTCAGGTGACGTCGCTGCAGGGCGCCAACGGCCAGGTCGAGAAGGTGATGGTGAAGGATCGCGAGGGCCAGGAGCTTGAGGTTGCCGCGACCCGCGTCCTGCCGTTCTTCGGCCTCACGATGAAGCTTGGTCCGGTGGCGAATTGGGGGATCAATCTCAACGAGAATCTGATCCCTGTCGACACCGCGAAATTCGAGACCTCGGAGGCGGGCATCTTCGCCATCGGCGACATCGCGACCTATCCCGGCAAGATCAAGCTGATCCTCTGCGGCTTCCACGAGGCGGCGCTGATGTCGCAGGCGGTGCACCACATTGTCTTCCCCGACAAGCGGCTGGTGTTCCAGTACACCACGTCATCCTCGTCGCTGCAGAAAAAGCTCGGCGTGATCTGAGGGCGACCGCGATCCGGTGATGCAATCTCCCCCTTGTGGGAGGTCGAAGGTTGCGCGTGGAGCGAGCCGGCTCCGGGTGGGGTGAGATGGTGCCCGTCCCGTCGCTTCACCCCCCTCTTGTTCGCCAACGATTCGCTTCGCAAATCGGGACGAAACATTCTCCCCCACAAGGGGGGAGATGAAGTTGTGCTGACAATTGGTGGTGAACGCTGCGGGCTTAGATCCCCGCGTACCATTCGTAGCTGTTGCCGTCTTCGTAATACCCGCCTTTGCCGCCGCGGATATCGGCAAAGCTCGAGACGACTTCGATCGCGCGGATGTATTTGGCCATCTTGTAGCCGAGCTGGCGCTCGACGCGGAGGCGGAGCGGGGCGCCGTAAGGGATCGGCAGCGCGCGGTCATTCATATCGTAGGCGAGGATCGTTTGCGGATGCAGCGCGTCCTCCATGCCGATGCTCTCGTAATATTCGACTCGCCCCATGCGCGAATGGTCGAGCGAATCGAAGCAGCGGAAGACGACGTAGCGCGCCTCCGGTTGCAACCCGGCCATCGCCAACACCGTGGCGAGTTGCGGCCCCGTCCATTTGCCGATGCAGCTCCAGCCCTCGACGCAATCGTGCCGCGTGATCTGCGTCCGCGCCGGCATCGCCCGCAACTCGTCGAGCGAGAGGCTGAGCGGCTGCTGCACCAGTCCGGTGACTTCGAGGCGGTAATCGCGGAAGCCGGCGAAGGAGATGGCCCGGTATTCGTCGGTGCGTACCGCGGTGCTGCCGTTCGGACGGAAGAACGGCGAGATCTCGGTCTCGGCGAACTCGCGCGCCATGGTCTGGTCGGTGATCACGAGCCGCTGCGCCGCCTCGGTAAAGCGCTCGACGTTGTCGAGGAAATTGTGCGTGACGGTGCCCGGCTCCGACCACGCGTCGCAGCCGGCAAGCACGAGGCCTCCGGCGCCGACGCCGGTCAGCGTCAGGAATTTGCGTCGGCTGACGTAAAGACCGCTCATTCCCGACGCCCGCCTTTGACCACATAACGTCCGGTGATCATCGAGCGGATGTTGTTCCAGACGCCCGAGATCAGCACCAGGACGACATGCACGACGACGAACAGCACGACGATCGTCGCCGATATGAAGTGTAGTGTACGCGCCGATTGGCGCCCGCCGAACATCTCCGGCAGCCAGGGGAGGGTGGCGTTCAGCCCCGGCGACATCGACAGTCCGGTCAAGACCATGACGATCAGCGCCAGAATGGCGACGATGTAGGCGAGCTTCTGCAGGATGTTGTAACGGGCGTCGCCGTGATGGAACCGGAAGCGGAGGTGATTGACGATGGTGCGGCCGAAGCTTCGCCACTGATCGCGCGACGGGACGAGGTCGCGCCAGAAATGCCGGCCGGCAAGCCCGTAGACGACGTAGACGAGGCCGTTGATGACGAAGACCCAGGCAAAGAAGAAATGCCACAGCCTGCCGGTCGCGAGGTCGCGTCCGCTCGGCAGCGTCATCCAGGCCGGAAAGGCGCGCGCGTCCCATTCTCCCTGGTAGCGCGACAGGCCGAG
>CAYOBK010000020.1:0-5464 GCA_964402275.1 uncultured Bauldia sp. | reverse complement strand
CCTCGAGGCGCGGTCCGAAGCCGGGCAACGCGCCAAGCAATCCGGCGAGCGGCCGGCCGATGCGCGCGGCGCGGAGGGCGGCGCGGAACCGGCGCGGGTAAGGGAGCACGAAGGCAAGCGCGGATCGGATCAGGCGATCGTGCCATCGCCGCGTGTGGGTGTCTTCGATATGCGCGCGGGCATGGTCGACGAGATGCATATAGTGGACGCCGGAGGGGCAGGTGGTCATGCAGGCGAGGCAGGAGAGGCAGCGGTCGATATGGGTCACCACCGCTTCGGAGGCGGGTTTGGCCTCCTCCAGCATCTCCTTGATCAGGTAGATGCGTCCCCGCGGCCCGTCGAGCTCGTCGCCGAGCAGCAGATAGGTCGGGCAGGTGGCGTTGCAGAAGCCGCAATGGACGCAGCTGTGGAGGATCTTTTCCGACGACGCCAGCCGCGGATCTTCGGCGAGACGGGAGAGATCGAACTCGGTTCTCATCGGCTAGTGTCCGGCATACATCCGGCCCGGCTGAAAGACGCCGGCAGGGTCGAATGCGCGCTTTACGCCTGCCGTCAGTCTCGCGAGAGCGGCCGGTTGCGGCTGGAACACCGGCACAGTCGTCCTGACCGCGTCTGAGGCGCGGATCAGGGTTGCGTGGCCGGAGGCGGCGGCAACTGCCGACCGCACCGCCTCAGCGCCCGCGTCACCGTCGCCGGGCAGCGAAATCCAGATCAGGCCGCCGCCCCAATCATAATACCACCGCGCGTCCGCGTGTTTTTCCCGGATCGCGGCCGTCAGCTGCGGCGCCCGGCCCGGGACCGTCGATAGCCGCCAGATCGCGCGGCGGGGCGGCTCGGCGAGCGGGCGGACGTCACGGATCGAGGCCCATAGGCGCGATACGTCGTCATCGTCGATTTCTGCTTTGCCCCATTGCCGCAGCCGCGCGGCGAGGGCAGCCAGCCGATGATCCACCGATTCGGAGAAGCCTTCGATGCGCAGCAGCGTGCGCGCGCCGGCGTCGCCGACCGCCGCCGGAAAATGCGCTGCGCCGCTCGGCGCATAGGGTGAGCCGAGCGCCGCCGACATCGCCGCAATCGCATCGCCATCGCCGAGCCCGCGAAGGAACAGGGTCGACGACCGCTCGGGCTTCGGCAGCACCTTGAACGTCAACTCGGTAAAAAACCCAAGCGTCCCGTGCGAGCCGCAGGCGAGTTTCACCAGGTCGAGCCCGGTGACGTTCTTCATCACTCGGCCGCCGGATTTGATCGGCTCGCCAGTGCCGTTGACGAGGCGGACGCCGAGGAGCGCGTCGCGGGCCGCGCCGACGGCGATGCGGCGGGGACCCGATGCGTTGGTCGCGGCGACGCCGCCGATCGTCGGCTCGCCGCCGGTGGCGTAGAGCGCGCGATGATCCATCGGCTCGAAGGCGAGCATCTGTCCGCGCCCGGCGAGCGTCGTCTCGATGTCCTTCACATGCGTGCCCGCCTTGACGCCGATCACCAGCTCGGCCGGCTCGTAGAAGGTGACACCGGTCAGCCTTGCGGAGCTGAGCAGCGCTCCGGTTTCGACCGGCCGTCCCAGTCCGCTCCGTGTCGCACCGCCGACGATCCCCAGCGTCTGCTTCGCGGCAGCCGCATCGGCGATGATCGCCTTGGCTTCGTCTTCGTCGGCCGGAGCAAGAACGGTTTCGGCGTGTACCGTCGTCACGCGACCGCCGCGATCGGCTGTGCCGGCGGCTCCCGGAGCGACAGCGGGAAGACCTTTGCCGGATTAAGGAGCCAGCCCGGGTCGAACACCGAGCGCACGCGCATCTGCTGGCGAAGATCGGCATTGCTGAACTGCGCCGGCATCAGATCCCGCTTTTCGAGCCCGACCCCATGCTCGCCGGTCAGGCAGCCGCCGACTTCGACGCAGAGCCGGAGGATGTCATTGCCGGCGAGTTCGGCACGGTGAAACTCGTCGACGTCGTTGGCGTTGTGCAGGATCAGCGGATGAAGATTGCCGTCGCCGGCGTGAAAGACGTTGGCTACGCGGAGGCCGTAGCCGGCGACGATCTCGTCGATGCGTTGCAGAACGAGCGGCAGCTGCCCGGTCGGGATCGTGCCGTCCATGCAGATGTAATCGGCGACGCGGCCGGTGGCGCCGAAGGCGGCCTTGCGGCCCTTCCAGATCAGCGCTGTCTCCGTCGCCGAAGCGCTTTCCCGGATCGTCCTGACGTTGTGCTGCTCCGCGATGGCGACGATGCGCTTCAGTTCGGCGGCCATTTCTTCCGGCGAGCCTTCGACCTCGACGATCAGCATCGCCGCGGCTTCGACCGGATAGCCGGCCCTTGAGAAGGCCTCGCAGATGCGGATCGCCGGGTTGTCCATGAATTCGAGGGCGACCGGAATGATCCCGGCGCCGATGACCGCGGCGACGGTTGCGCCGGCATCGGCGCTGGTGCCGAACGCAAGCAGCACCGGACGGGCGCCTTCCGCGACCGGCATGATCCGCACAGTCGCTTCGGTGACGATGCCGAGCTGGCCCTCCGAGCCGCAGACAACGCCGAGGAGGTCGTAGCCGCCGGCGTCGAAATATCCGCCGCCGATATCGACGATTGTGCCGTCGATCAGCACCAGCTTGACGCCCAGGAGATTGTTGGTGGTGACGCCGTGCTTCAGGCAATGCGCGCCGCCCGAGTTCATGGCGATGTTGCCGGCGATGGTGCAGGCGAGCTGCGAGGACGGATCGGGTGCGTAGAAGAAGCCGAGCGGCCGGGCGGCGTTGCTGATCGCAAGGTTGGTGACGCCGGCCTCGACGCGGGCGAAGCGGTTGCCGATGTCGATCTCGAGGATGCGGCTCATCCGCGCGAGGCTGACGACGACGGCATCTTCCTGCGGGATAGCGCCGCCCGACAGCGACGTTCCCGCGCCGCGGGCGACGACCGGGACGCGCTGATCACGGCAGTAGCGGAGGATGGCGGACACCTGGCCGGTCGTCCGCGGCAGGACGACCGCAAGCGGAACACGCCGGTAGGCGGTGAAGGCATCGGTCTCGTAGGCGCGGCGTTCGTCCTCGCTGGTCACGAGCTCGTCGTCGGCGACGAGCCCGGCGAGGCCGGCGACGATCGCTCCACGGCGGCGGAGGATGCCAGCGTCGGGCACAGGGATGTCGATCAGCGGTTTCATTTTGCGGAGTCTGAACCGGGCGCGGACAAGGATCAATCCCGCTCCACCAGGATCGCCCGGAAGTCGTTGACATTGGTGAAGGTCGGGCCGGTCACCAGAAGGTCGCCCGCCGCCTCGAACACCGAATAGGCATCGTTGGCGGCGAGGCTCCGGGCGGGGTCGACGCCGGCGGCGCGGGCCCGGGTCAGCGTCTCCGGCAGCAAGAATGCGCCGGCATTGTCCTCGCTGCCGTCGATGCCGTCGGTATCGGCGGCCAGCGCGGATATCCCGGGCTGGCCGTCGAGCGCGATGGCGAGCGCCAGCAGATACTCGCTGTTGCGTCCGCCGCGGCCGCCCTGGCCGCGGATCGTCACGGTCGTCTCGCCGCCGGAGATCAGGGCCGTCCCGACAGCGGCGTCGATCACCCGCGCGGCGTGTTCCGCGCCGACGATCCGCGACTCGCCCTCGACGTCGTCGCCGAGGATGCGCGGGGTGAAGCCCGAAGCGGCCGCGACCGACGCCGCGGCCGCGAGCGATCCCGATGCGGTTGCAGCGACGATGTTCTCGACGGAGTCGAAAACGGAATCGCGCGGCTTCGGCGTCTCCGATTGCGGACTGGAGAGATGGGCGAGCACGGTCGGCGGTATGTCGATCGTGTATTTGTCGAGGATCGCCAGCGCGCCGGCCGACGTCGTCGGATCGCCGACCGTCGGCCCCGACGCGACCACGGCGGGGTCGTCGCCGGGCACGTCGGAGATGATCAGCGACACCACCCGGGCCGGCGCGGCCGCGGCCGCGAGCCGGCCGCCCTTGATCGCCGAAAGATGCTTTCGCACGCAGTTGATCTCGGCGATGGTCGCGCCGCTCATCAGCAGCGCGCGGTTGACGGCCTGCTTGTCCTCAAGCGTGACGCCGCGAGCGGGGAGAGCAAGGAGCGCCGAACCGCCGCCGGAGATGAGGCAAAGGACGAGGTCATCCGGGCCGGCCTGCCGGGCAAGGCCGAGAATCCGCCGCGCCGCCTCGCGCCCGGCCTCGTCGGGCACCGGATGCGCCGCTTCGACGACTTCGATCCGCTCGCAGCGGACGGCGTGCCCGTAGCGGGTAACGACGAGGCCGTCGAGCGGTCCTGACCAGTGAGCCTCGACGGCGGCCGCCATCGACGCGGCCGCCTTGCCGGCGCCGATGACGATGGTCCGACCGTTCGGCGGATGCGGCAAATGCGGCGGGACGCAAAGCGAGGGAGACGCAGCGGCCACCGCGGCGTCGAACATCGCGCGAAGGAGAGCCCGCCGGTCCGGCACGGAAGCGCTCAGCAGGCTGCCGCTCAGTCGGGCGCGACTGTGTGGCCCGCGAGCATCTCCAGCGCCTTCACCATCGCCGAGTGATCCCAGACGAGCCCGCCCTGCGCCGCGCAGGCGTTGAACAACTGCTGAGCGAGCGCGGTGCTGGGGAGCGACATGCCGAGACTGCGGGCGGACTCGAGCGCGAGGTTGAGGTCCTTCTGGTGGAGCGCGATGCGGAAGCCGGGGTTGAAGGTCCGCTTGATCATGCGCTCGCCGTGAACTTCGAGGATCTTCGACGATGCGAAGCCGCCCATCAATGCCTCGCGAACCTTCGCCGGATCGGCGCCGGCCTTCGACGCGAACAAGAGCGCCTCGCCGACGGCCTCGATGGTGAGGGCGACGATGATCTGGTTCGCCACCTTCGCGGTCTGGCCGTCGCCGTTGCCGCCGACCAGCGTAATGTTCTTGCCCATCAGGTCGAACAGCGGCTTCACGTGGTCGAAGGTCTTCTGGCTGCCGCCGACCATGATCGACAGCGTGGCGTTCTTGGCGCCGACCTCGCCGCCGGAAACCGGGGCGTCGAGATAGTCGCAGCCCTTGGCGTTGATCTTGGCGGCGAAACCTTTCGTCGCGATCGGCGAGATCGAGCTCATATCGACCACGGTCTTGCCGGCCGACAATCCTTCCGCGACGCCACCGGGGGCGAACAGCGCCGCCTCGACGTCGGGCGTGTCGGGCACCATGACGATGATCACGTCGCTCTTCTGCGCGACCTCCCTGGCGGAGGCGCAGGCAACGGCGCCGGCCTTGGTGACCTCGTCCGGGATCGCCTTGATGTCATAGACCGCGAGCTCGTGCGCGCCGGCGAGCAAGTGCCCGGCCATCGGGCGCCCCATGATGCCCAGTCCTACAAATCCCACCTTCATTTGTTCGTCTCCCGTTGTGTTCGCTGCACGCCGGATTCAGACCGCGGTCGCGAGCCAGCCGAGCCCGGCGACGGTGCTGGCCGCCGGCTTGTATTCGCAGCCGATCCAGCCCTCATAGCCGATGCGGTC
>CAYOBK010000019.1:0-2973 GCA_964402275.1 uncultured Bauldia sp. | reverse complement strand
CGCGCCTGCGCCAGCGCGTCACGAACCGCATCCCGCCGGTCGATCTCAATGACCGCGAGGTGGTGGGCACTGACGGCACCGGGAGCCGTGGCGACGGGCCGTACGGGAAGACCGGCCAAGGCCGCGCGATAGTCGTCGGCGGCGCGGCTGCGTGCCAGATTCCAGCGATCGAGATGCGGCAGCTTGGCAGACAGAATGGCGGCCTGGAGTCCGTCGAGCCTCCGATTGTCGCCGGCGACGAGATGCCGCTGCGCCTCGGTCGGCGAACGGCCGTGATTGCCGAACGAGCGGATCCGATCGGCCAGTTGTCGATCGTTGGTCACCACCGCCCCGGCGTCCCCAAAGGCACCGAGATTCTTTCCCGGATAGAAGCTGAAACAGCCGGCGTCGCCGAAAGCGCCGACGCGCCGACCCTTCCAGGTCGCGCCGTGAGCCTGGGCGGCGTCCTCGATGAGGGCAATTCCGCGCCGGTCGGCCGTCGACCGCATCGCGTCCATGTCGGCCGGCTGCCCGAACAGGTGGACGACGATCACAGCTGCTGTCCTGTCCGTGCATGCGGCGTCGACAGCATCGGCCGTCATCAACAATGTCTGCGGGTCGACGTCGACGGGCATCGGCCGCGCGCCAGTCGCGACGACGGCTTCCCAGGTTGCGACGAAGGTATTGGTGGGCACGATGACTTCGCTGCCCGGCCCGATGCCGAGGGCGCGAAGCGCCAGCTCGATGGCTGCGGTGCCGTCGCTGACGCCTACAGCGTAGCGCGTTCCGCAATAGGCGGCCCACTCGGCCTCGAAGCGCTCGACGAATTCGCCGCCGACAAATTGCCCGCCGTCGGTCACACGGCGAAACGCTTCGTCAAGATCGGGGCGGATCTCGGCGTGAAGGGCCTTGAGGTCCAGAAACGGTATCGATGTGCTCATTGCCGCGCTCACGCCGGCTGGAGGGTAGGGAACGGCGGGAGTTCTAACGGAGCGGCAGCAGCGATCTTGATGCTGCCGCCCGATGCGAGCGAACGGTCGATCGCGTCGAGCACCGAGATCACGGCAAGGCCGGCGGTGCCGTCGCTCGTCGGCCGCTCCTTGTTGCGGACGCAGTCGACGAAATGCTGATCCTCCAGGATCAAGGGCTCATGACCGGCGATGTGCGGCGAAACGATGTCGCCATATCGGTACGAGATCGGCATTTGGTGTTCGGCCGGTGCGCGCGCCTCGTCGCGGTCGACGCCCCGGTCGTAGATCTTGAGGCGTTCGTCGGCGAGGTCGTCATAGACGGCCATTCTTCGGCTGCCGACCACCGTCACCTGACGGACCTTCCTCGGGTCGAGCCAGGAGACATGCCCGTAGCCGGTAACGCCGCGGCCGCGATACTCGAGCTGGAAATAGCCGAGGTCGGTGGTGTCACGCGACAGGTTGGCGGAGCCCCATGCGCGCACGGCGTCTGGCGTCGAGCGGAGGAGGTAGTTCATGATGGAAATGTCGTGCGGCGCGAGATCCCACAGGACGTCGACGTCGGATCGGTAAAGACCGAGATTGAGCCGCGCGGAATGGATATAGAGAATGTCGCCGAGTTCGCCTGCGTCCATGCGGCGGCGGAGTTCGCGCACGGCCGGATTGAATTCGAAGGTGTGCCCGACCATTAGCGGCACGTTGCGCCTGTCGGATTCCGCGGCAAGGCGGCGCGCATCCTCAAGTGTCGTTGCGAGCGGCTTCTCCACCATCACCGGCTTGCCGGCGCGCAGCGCCTCGAATGCGATCCGCGCGTGGTCGCGGGGCGGCGTGGCGACAACAACGGCGTCGACAAAGTCAAATGCGTCGGACAATTCCGGCACGGCAATGACGTGCGGGAACGCGCCGCGAATGGCATCGGTGGCGCGCGTGTCGGGATCGACGATAACGACGGCTTCGACGTCCGGTAGCCCGCTCAGCACGCGGACGTGCTTGGAGCCCCAATAGCCGCAGCCGACGACGGCGACGGTGATACCTCGGCTTCGACCGGGAAGTACTGATGCGGCGGGCCGCGATAGGCGCGACAATTCCACGGAAGTTACTCTTTATACTTTGGACTTCCAGTCTTCGCCGAGCGGCCGCATGGCAAGGACAAAGTTAGAAGTCATCTGAACGCCGCAACTATTTGTTAACATAACCATCGGCGTGGCGAAGCGAAGCGGCTCTTTCAAATGTAGTTAAAATCCGCGACGACCCAGTTGCAGGACCGTGATCCGGTACGACCGACGCGTGCCCGGCCGGGCTGCGGGAAACGGGACAACGAGCGGGTTGGACGCGCGCCGGCTCAGGTCAGCGGGGAGGGGAGCCGTCGGACCGCCTCGGCGCGGCCCGCCGGCCGGGGAGCGGGAAGGGTTTCGGGCGGCCGGACGAGGGCGAGCGCCAGTAGCGGGAAGAATAGATCGGCGCTTCCGCGGACGGTGAGGTGCGGATCGAACAGCATGAGCACGAAGATCACGACCGCGGCCGTGAACGCGGCCGTCGCCGCGATGCTGATCGCGCCGAGCGACGCGCGGGCCACACCGAGCATTTTGCCGAGGACGATCCAGATAAAGACGAAGAACGCGACAAGCAGGGGAATGCCGCCGGTCCACATCAGCCAGGTATGGCCGCTTTCGATGAAGACGAATTCGCGCCAGCTCTCGGGAGCCGTGACGCGAGCCGCCGGCCGGACGCCCCAGATCCAGTTGGTGCCGGAGAAGAGCTCAGGCCAGAAGAACCGTTCGAGGTTCTCCCAGCGGCCGACCCAGCTTTGCGGCAATGCGTTGATGTTGTCGAAGCCGGAGAGGCGTCCGGCGATGACCGGCCAGAATGCCAGCGAGGAGAGGAGGCCGGCCGGGATCAACAGCGCCAGGTAGGTGCGCAATTGGCCTGAAACGAGAGCGGCTACCAACACCGCGACGACGCAGCCGATGATCCCGGAGAAGCTGCCGGCAGCGACTATGCCACCGAGGAAAAGGAGGCCGGCGCC
>CAYOBK010000018.1:0-7218 GCA_964402275.1 uncultured Bauldia sp. | reverse complement strand
CGCGCCAGCGCCGACTCGGGCGCGGGGTAGTCGTGGAGCAGAGTTACGCGACCACGCCCGAGTTGCGGCTCGACCTTCTCGGCCATGATCCGGCTGAAGACGTCCGACCAGCTGTCGTCATCGGCGATCCGTATCCCTGCGGCCTCTGCCGCGCCGGCCAGCGCCGGGCGGATCGGCGAGCCGTCCGACTCCATCGTCGCGCCGAGGTCGATCCCGGCGAACCTGTCGAAGGCTTCGGCAACGCTGATCGTTTGAGGTGAGAGGGCCGGACCGATCTCGGCGCCGCGAAACCGGAGGCGAGGGGCGTTTGCCGCCTCGGCCGCGACCGAGACCAGCGCGACGGCGTCGGACATTGCCTCCCGGTAGGCGGCGTCGGCCCGGTACCACTCCAGCATGGTGAACTCGGGAACGTTGAGTGCGCCTCGTTCGCGGTTGCGGAAAACGGGGGCAAATTCGAATATGCGGGTTTCGCCTGCCGCCAGCAGCTTCTTGGCGGCGAACTCCGGCGACGTGCGAAGGAACAGCCTCGTGCGCTCGGTCCCCCACAGAAGTTCGGTCGACAGGCCGTGAAGATGGACCTCGTTCCCCGGCGAGGCCTGAAGCACCGCCGTTTCGATCTCGACGAATTGTCGCGCCTCGAACCAGTCGCGGATTGCCGCCTTGATCCGGTTGCGCACGATCAGGCGAGGGCGCCTGGCGGCGTGGCGCTCCGGCCGCCACCAGGGGTGCGACCTCATCGGCCGCCCTTCAACGCACCGCCGGCTCCATCCGGCTGGATATTTCCGGGGCCGGCGCTATGGTCGCGGCCCGAATCACCGGAACGGCGTGGGGAAGGTCGGTCTTCATCGTGGCCAGAGTCATTGCCAGCAATGTCCGCAAAGGCAACATCCTCGAAGCCGACGGGCAGCTCTACGTCGTCCTTTCTGCCGAGAGCTTCTTTCCCGGCAAAGGGACGCCGACGACCCAGATCGACATGCGCCGCCTGTCCGACGGGACCAAAGTGTCCCAACGCTACCGGACCACCGAGCAGGTCGAGCGCGCCTATGTCGAGGATGTCGACCACACCTATCTCTACCAGGACGGCGACGGCAGTCATGTCTTCATGAACCCGGAAACCTTCGATCAGGTACCAGTCCCGGCCGACATGCTGGGGGATCAGGCCGCGTATCTGCAGGAAGGGATGGTCGTCAGACTGTCGATCCATGAGGGCGTGCCGGTGGCCGCTGAACTCCCGCAGCGCGTGACGCTCGAAGTGGTCGAGACCGAGCCGACGGTGAAAGGCCAGACCGCCTCGTCGTCCTACAAGCCGGCGACGCTGTCCAACGGCGTCAAGACCATGGTGCCGCCGCACATCAGCGCCGGCACCAAGATCGTGGTGATGACAGCCGACGGCAGCTACGCTGAGCGGGCCAAGGACTAACAGCCGGCTCTAGCCGCGCGGCGGCGGTGCGCCGCCCGGAACGCCCGGACCAAGGAAATTCGCCGATACCGCATTTGGGTCGACGCCGACGATCAGGCCCGCTACGTAGGTGTCGGGTTCCTGGCTGACGGTCGCGACCGAGGGCTCGCCGGCCTGCTGCGCGATGCCGTCATTGGCGTTGAACGTCGCGCGCGTGATCGTTCGGGCATAGGCCGGAACCGAGGCGTAGACGGTCTCGTTGAGCTCCTCCGGGAAGAAGATCTGCCCGGTCAGGATATTGGTTTCGTCGAGGAAGATCTTGAAGTGGATATGCGTGGTCCGGCCCGGATACCAGCCGGGATAGATCGTACTGAACTCGGCGATTCCGTCGGCGTCGGCAAACAGCGTGCCGCGCAGGAATGTCTCTCCTTGCGTGTCGACGCCGTTCGTCTGGTTGGCATATCCGGAATAGACGCCCGCGGCGTCGCAATGCCAGATGTCAACGCGGGCGCCTTCGAACGGATTGCAGGCGGCATCGACCACCTGCATCCGCAGCAACAGAGGCAGGCCGTCCTTGCCTTCGGTGATGTCGGCCCGCAACAACGCCGGATCGAAATAGTAGGGCCCTTCGGTCACCTCCGGCACCAGCAGACAGACGTCGGCGCCGCCGATGAGGCTATTGCCGGCCGCCTGTGCGAACAGGCGCTGCGGGATCATCACGCCGCCGCCGACTGTCACTGCGATCAATTTGACCACGCCGCGCCGCGGTGGCCGGGTCCATCCGTCGTTCATCACCAAAGCTCCAAAATAGTCGCCCGCCTCGACCCAACATAGGTCGGGGCCGGTCTCAACCCAACGTTACAAATCGGCAAGCTTGTAACCGTTTGTCGCAGCCGGACGGCCGGTTGCGTTTCGCGACAACGGGGCGGCACAGCCATTTCGGGTGCTGGACGACGCCAACCAGGGTGTCCGAATTAGGACAAGGGCGCGTGGTTCAAATGACCAGCGATCAGCGCGGCGCATTCGCCAGGAACGGGGCGATGTCCCAATAGATCACATTGGAATCGCCCGACGACGTGATCACCCTTGTGCCGTCAGGAGAAAAGAGCACCTCGGTGATCTCGAACGTGTGGATCATCATTTCGGCCAACTCGCGTCCCGTGGTTCCGTCCCACAGCCACATCGTGCCGTCGTTGGATCCGACGACGACCAGCGTACCGTCGCCCGAAATGCCGGCGACCGTCATCTCGCGTTCGAGGCCGTCGAGAACGGCAATTGTCTCGCCGGTCGTCACATTCCAAATCCGACCGGTCACATCGTTCGATGCCGTGACCATTCTCCTGCCGTCGGCGGAGAAGGCAATCGATCTGACCTCGCCGAAATGGCCTTCATAAACCGCGATCTCGGAGCCGGTCTCCAAATGCCATAAACGCACCTTCGCGTCGGACGAGCCGGTGGCGAGGAGCCTTCCGTCGGGGGTGAACTCGACCGTGCCGACGAGGCTGTCGTGCTGAAGAACCGCAATCTCCTCGAAGGTGAGCGCGTCCCAGATGCGGGCGGTGGTGTCATAGGAGGCGGTGACAATCTTCCGTCCATCCGGTGAAAACACGACGTAGGATACCAGGCTGCCGTGTCCTGCGAGCATTGCCGCCTCGTCGCCCGTGGCGGCGTTCCAAAGCCTGACCGAGCCGTCATAATAGGCAACGGCGATCGTTGCGCCGTCAGGCGAGAGTGCGGCATGGCTCGGTGTAATCGGCCGTCCGCTGGTGCCGACGGCCGTGAGGACAAGCTCCGAATCGCCGGTGACCGCGTTCCACAGCCGAACCGTTCCATCGTTGCCGGACGACACGATGCGTGTTCCGTCGGCCGAGAAGTGGGCGCTGTGGATTGCACGTTCATGCGCATCGATCCGTAGAACCTGTCGTTCGGACTCATAGTCCCAAACTCGCACGGTACCGTCGTTTGAGGACGTCAGGATCCTGTTGCGGTCGGGAGAGAACTCGATCGGGTTCACCCAGTCGGTGTGCCGCCAAAGGAGGCCTACCAACTCGACGGAGGGCGCGGTTTGGGCCGTCGCGGCGGCGATCCCGGCAGCCCACAGGGTCAGCAAAACGCCAATCGCGCCAAGCGGTTTCCCACGCATCGCACCCCCTTCCAGCCGCCGCGCTTTGCGCCATCGATAAAAACATGAATTAGCAGCTCCACTTTTTCTGGACAAGGGCGAAGCCGTGTCGCAAGAATGATCCGCGGTGGAATTCAACTGGGAGTCAGTTGAGGGGTGCGAAGGCGGATCGAACGGCAAGCAAGCGCGTTAGCGATTGCAGGCACTGCCTTGGCGGTCGCTCTTTCGGCGTCACCGACGGCCGCACAGTACACGAACGATCCGTTCTTCGAATGGACCGTGATTCAGAGCCAGGCAATCGGCATCGAGCTGGTCATGCAGCGCTTGCGCATCATCGAGGCGGTTGGCCGGCCGTTTGACCGCCAGTTTCCCGAGATCGTCGAGACGCTTTCGGGATCCGACTTCGAGCGCTTCGGCGGGGCTCTTGCCGAGTCGGATGCGGAATTGGCGGCTTACCTTTTCAGCGTTCTGAACGCGATCGCCGAAGGTGTCGAGGGAGGCGGCGTTCTCGAAGACGATGGTCCGCTAGGTCGGATCGACGTCAACATGCTGATCCCGATCGCATGGGAGTTACTCGACGAGGCCTACGATGTGATCGCACCGCCCGCGATTCGCGACCTTCCGGCGTTCAAGGGAGGAGTGATTGCTCAGCTTCTCCTGGGCGAGGGTGGAGTCGCCGAGGGTCTCGAGGAAGCGATCATCGAGCGCTGGGAGTTTGCCAATGGCTGGGGCGCGACACAACGGGTAAAGGAGTTGTGGTCGGAGGTCTCCGGCCTCGCCACACCTGCAGGGCAGGCAGACGTCGAGGAGATGATCGCGGCATTCGATGCGATCTACCCGTCCGCAGTGCCGCCCGACAACTTTCGGGGCATCGATCCCGAGGAAGCGGAAACGCCTGCGCAGAGGATGACGGGCCTGCTGGAATCGATTGTCGACGCCGCACTTTATTCCGGGCGCGATCAGATCAAGCTGCTGGATCACCTCGTCGGTCTGACCGGCGAAGCGTGCGAAGACTATGCCGAAGGTTGGCTCCGGGGCGCTCAGATGACCATCTACGCCGTTCTGGATCACTACGCCGGCGAGACCACCGGCCTCGGGGCGCTCATCGGGCTCTTTGCCCCGGACGTCAACGACAGCGCGATGGCGGCGCTGCGCAATCTCGTGACGGTCGAGGATGCAACGCCCGGGACGACGCCGGCCCGCACTCAACTGGTCGAGGAGCAATTGTTCCGCTTCGAATATTGGCTGGCCGGGGAATCGGCGGAGCGATGGGAACTGCCGCCCGATCAGCGGCCGGCGAGGGTTCCGGCGCCCGAGGCATGCGGGATGCTGCTGGACGCCCTGCGAAACGCCCGCGCCGTCCTCGGCGGATAGCACCCCGGCGTCAAATCGCCGGAGCTGCAAAAACCGGCTCGTTGCCAAAACCTGAGTTTTGCTATCATATTTATAGCCGCGGTCAACTGTGCACGACCGGGCGTGAAGCATCGAGCCAAGCGGCAATGCCGGATCGGCGTTGCCCGAAGCGGTCCGATATCCCCGCGCGCCGGTCCGAGGGATCTGAGAAATGATACGGAGAATGCGAAGATTTGAGAGCGCGGCGGTTGCGACGAGCGTGGTCCTGGCGCTCGCGCTGCCGGCGGGTCCGGCGGCACCACAAGATGCGGCTGATACGAGTATCCTCATTGGAGTCATTCTGCCGGAGCTGCCCGCAAACGCCGAGCCATGGCAGCGTGAGGTGTCCGAGCAGGTCGAACACGGTGCCATTCAGGGGTTCGAGGAACACCTCTTCAACGCCCAGCTGCTGGGCATCGATTTCGATGTCTTTTTCGAAACGGCGTCAGGGCCTGAAGGGGCAGTTGCCGCCGCGGAGCGGATGTTCGAGCAGGGCGTCTTGGGGATCGCCGGCGGTTACTTGGTGGACGAAGCCGTGGCGCTCGGCGAATGGGCCGAGGAACGGGGCATTCCGTTCATCAACATCGGGGTGCAGAGTGACCTGCTTCGCAACGAGAGCTGCTTCGCCACGACGTTTCACGTCGAGGCGAGCGCCGGCATGTACATTGATGCGATTGCCGGCTGGTACGTCCGCGACGGGCGACGCCGCTGGTATGTCGTCCAGTCGGAGGGTGATGACGGCGATCTGTTGCATGAGCGCCTGCGATGGACTCTCGAAGCTCGTCATTTTGGTGTGAGCGAAGTCGGGTCGTCGGTGCTCACCGGCAATGTCGGCGTTGATGACATCCTTGCCGGCTTCGATCGGGCCAACGCCGATCTGCTGGTCTTGCTTCTTGATCCCGCCGAGCAATTGCAGTTGCTCGGCCAACTCCATGCCGCCGACTTCGGCGGTTCGGTCGCCGCCTATCCTCACCCGGCGACGCAGACGCGGGAGTATTTCGCGGAGTTGCTGCGGACAGCGCCGAGCATCGATCATTATCGCGCGGTACTTTGGGAACCCACATTGGATACGTCGGGAGCGATCGAATTCAATCTGCGCTACCGGCAGCGCTGGAACGGGGAGACGATGGACGGCCCTGCTTGGTCGGCGTTCCACGCGATCAAGATCCTGTTCGACTCGGTGTCCTTTGGAAGAGCCGCCGATCCGGCGGGGGTTGTGGCCTACATGGAATCACAAAACGCCGTTTTCGATCTTCACAAACTCCTCGGCGCGTCGTTCCGACCCTGGGATCATCAGCTTCGCCAAGCGCTCTATCTGGTTCGGGTCGACCCGGATGCGGAGTCCGTGTTTCGGACCGGTTTCTTGGTCGGGGAACTTCCGGCCCTGTACATGCCGGGTACCGATCCCGTGGAGCGCCTTGATCAGATCGGCGACCTGGCGAACCGAAGCCGCTGCCGCCTTTAAGGTGACTTGACGGTTCAGCTTTTATCGCTCATAAAGCTGATCATAATAGTCAGGTTTGACCTTAGCCGCCTGAAATCAGGGAGGAATAGCGTGAGAAAGATAGTGTTGGGTACCATTGCGGCTGGCTTGATGGCCCTTGCCCCGCTGACGGCATCCGCAGAGGGCAATCTGGCTGGGCCTCCCGCCGAGAGGCTCGATCTCGCGATCACCGGCACCGCGCCCGCGCTTTCGCAGACAACGTTCGAGATCGAGACCGGCGTCTATTACCGGCTGACGATCACCGCCGATGGCGCCGGGGAATTCATGTTCGCCGCGCCGGCAATGATGCCGAACATCCATATTCGTCTGGTCGTCATCAACGACGTCGAAGTCCACCTGCAAGGCCAGACGTTCCGCGGCATCGAATTCGATGGCGCCGGCGAGGCCTATTTCAGCTTCGTGGCGATCGTCCCGGGTGAATACGAATTCACCGTCGGTGATGTCGTCGGAACATTCGTCGTCCGCTAGGCGACGGGCTGAGCCGTGCGAACGGCTCGGCCCGACGTCTGAGCGATGTCCTCCGATCAGCGAGTGGACAAACGCGCAGCTCGACACGGGAGCCCGCCAAATGAAAGCCCAAATGAAACCGTTGACCAACCCGGCCGCTGAGGCCTCGCGCTCCGGCCGCCGGTCGGGCGTGCCCACGCTGGCGGCGGCGCTGATTTCCGGCCTTGTGCTGGCTTCATCCGCACCGGCCCAGGAACTCGGCGAGTATCTCATCTACGTCGCCAACGAGTACAACGCCGACATCACCGTCATCGACCCGGTCACCAATCAGGTCGTCACGACCATTCCGATCTC
>CAYOBK010000017.1:0-3476 GCA_964402275.1 uncultured Bauldia sp. | reverse complement strand
AGGGTCTGGCTCGCCGGTCCTTGGGCAGCCAGGCGATGACGACCGCGAGCGACATGGCCATGACGTCGGCAAGCCCGAAGGCCGAGGCGATCGTCGACGTGCCGCGGAAGGTGACCGGTCCGGAGCCGCCTTCGAACGGATCGCCGTAATAGGCGAACAGGAACTGCGGTACGCCGAACAGCGAGTTGACCTGAAGAATGGCGATGACGGCGACAATCGCGGCCGAAAGCAACGCGAGCCGGAGGCCGGTCGCGACCTCGGCCTCGGTGCGTACCGCGATCCGGAACAGGAAATAGAGGACGGCGTATTTGGCAAAGACCAGCGGATAGAGAATGTCGTCTTGCGTGTATTCGATGCCGCGGATGAACAATGTCAGCAACGGCAGGAACATTCCGGCGGCGAGCAGCAGAGCGACCGCGGCGTCGATCGCTCCGAGCTGCGGCAGCACGCGCTCACCTTTGGAGAAGCGCCACCAACAGTTGACTGCAACGCCGATGACGGCGACCAACAGCAGCAGCTCGTTCGGACGGACGAAGGGAATCGCCTCGCCGCGCGCGAAGCCGACGATCAGCGGCCCGGCCACAAGCCAGATGCACGCGCCGAGGAACGGGCGCGTGGCGATCAGTATGATCAGCGCCGCGGCGACCGCCGCGAGAGCGAGGACCGGCGAGGGCCCGGTGAAGGCGACGCCGATCCCCGCCGCGATGGCGACGAGCATCGCGCCGGCGACTTTAAGCGCAGGGGACCGCCCGGTGTCCGTGCGGATGTCAACGGTTGTCATTGTGGTCCCGGCACTGCCTCGCGCCAGGCACGAGGTTCGCGGTTTGCCGGAAGAGATCGCGCCGCGCCGCCGGGCTCATCGATCCGCTCGGGATCTCCGGTCGAGGGCGAAGGCGCTCATCGAGACGGCGAGGCCGATGATCATTCCGATCAGCAGAGCTTGGAGCGGCTGGGGCTGAACCGGATTCTCCACCTGAAACGGCGGAACGAGCAATTGATGGATGGCCTGATCTGCTTCATCCAGTCTGACCAGCATCGCCAGGTAGCGGTCGAGGATAAGATTGAGCATGTTGACCGCGGCGCGCGGATCGGGGTCCGATACCTCGAGCTGCATGACGGAGCCGCCCTTCGGGAAGCCGACGCTGAAGGCTGCGGCCAGATCGTCGTAGGAGATCTGCAGCGCCTGCGCCGTCGGCCCAAGGATGGTGCGTCCGGTGAGAATGACGGTCTGCGTAGCCTTGTACGCTTCGGACACGTCGCCCTCGCCGAGCGGCTGGAAGACGATCTCCGCCCGCGCCGCGTAGATCTTCGGCATGCCTGAGGCGAACAGGAATGCCACGGCCGCGCAGAGCAGGACCGGCAGGACAAGCAGCATTCCCCAGCGGAAGTTGTCGCGAGGCCGGGTCAAGGACACGGACTGTCCTTCAACGAATTGCAGTGAACTCATCAGTGACAACTTTCGAACTGGGCGGCAGGCTTCTCGACGTGCCGTTTGGACGGGAAAGCTGCGCCCGATCCGACTATTCGGGCGTTGTTAGGCTATAGCTGTGGACTTGTCGGCGTAACAGAGGCCGGGGGCCGGGCGGGCGTCCTGCGGCAGGACTGCGCAAGTAACGCTCGGAAACGCACCTATTTTTCAATGGCTTGGCTGGTAACCTTAACAGCGGAATAACAAGCTAATTTGAAAGTATAGGCGTAGTGCTGGTGGTCAACAGCATCCGGAATACTTGACATGACCATCCAGGCAGACAGCGACACTCTCCCGGCGGAACGCTTGCACGCGGCGATCCGGTCCCGAACCGCGACGGTCGGAGTTTGCGGGCTCGGTTACGTCGGCTTGCCGCTGGCGATCGCCGCCGGCAAGGCGGGCTTCGACGTGATCGGCCTGGACATCGACCGCGACAAGGTCAATCAGCTGAACGCGGGCACATCCTATCTCGGCACCGTTCATTCGGGAGCGGTCAGCGGGGCGGTGGCCACCGGCCGGTTCAAGGCGTCGATCGATTTCGATCGCCTTGCCGACTGCGACGTGATCGTCGTGTGCGTGCCGACGCCGTTGACGCGCCAGCGCGAGCCGGACCTGTCGTATGTGGAGCGGACGATGGAGGCGATCTCGCGGCGGCTGCGGCCGGGTCAGCTGATCATTCTGGAATCGACCACTTACCCCGGGACCACCAGCGAAGTCGTGCGGCCGATTCTCGAGCGTACGGGCCTCGCCTCGGGCGCGGACTTTTTCCTCGGCTTCTCGCCCGAGCGCGAAGATCCGGGTAACCGCGAGTTCGGGACGGAGACCATTCCGAAGGTCGTCTCCGGCGACGGCAACCGGGCGCTGCAACTGGTGTCGGCGTTCTATTCGACGTTCATTTCGAAGATCGTCCCGGTCAGCTCGCTCGAGACGGCCGAGGCGGTCAAGATCACCGAGAACGTATTTCGGGCGGTCAACATCGCGCTCGTCAACGAGCTGAAGCTCGTCTACGCGGCGTTCGGCGTCGACATCTGGGAGGTGATCGAGGCGGCCAAGACCAAGCCGTTCGGCTATATGCCGTTCTATCCGGGGCCGGGCCTCGGCGGGCATTGCATACCGATCGATCCGTTCTATTTGACGTGGAAGGCGCGGGAACTCGGTCTTGCCACCCGGTTCATCGAGTTGGCCGGGGAGATCAACACGGCGATGCCAGGCTACGTCGTCCGCCGCCTCGACGAGGCGTTGAAACTGCATTCGCAAACCACGCTGGCGAAGTCGCGGATCCTTCTGATCGGCGTCGCCTACAAGAAGAACGTCTCCGACACGCGCGAAAGCCCGGCGCTCGACCTGATGGAACGCCTCCAGAAGCGCGGTGCGAGGGTCGACTTCCACGATCCGCACGTCGACAGCATTCCGCCGACGCGCGAACATGGAGGGCTTGTCGGCCGGCGCTCCGTCCCGCTGCGCGGCGACGCGGTTGGCGCCTATGACGCGGCGATCATCGTCACCGATCACGACGCGATCGACTATCCGGTGCTGCAAAATGCGCGGCTGATCGTCGACACGCGCAACGCCTGCGCCCAACGCGGCGTGACGCTCCCGATCGTCGTCAAGGCATGACGCCGCGCGCCATCGTCGCCGGAGGCCAGGCGCCGGGGCTCGCCGTTGTCCGATCATTGGCCCGGCGCGGCGTGCCGGTCGCGCTGGCTTCCTACAGTGCATCCGACCCCGCGCGGCGCTCGCGATTCGTCGACAAGGTCTTCGACGTTCCCGATCCGCTGACAGACGAGGCGGGCTTCGTTCAGCGTCTGTCGTCGGTCGCGATTGACTGGCGGGGCGCCGTGCTGCTCGCCTCCTGCGACCAGTCGGCGCTGGCGCTGGCCCGGTGGAAAGACACGCTGGGCAAATCGTTCCGCGTCGCATCACCGAGCCTGCCTGCAGTGGAGCGGTTCGTCGACAAGCAGCACACCTACACACTCGCCGAGGAGATCGGCGTCGCGGCGCCACGGAC
>CAYOBK010000016.1:0-4681 GCA_964402275.1 uncultured Bauldia sp. | reverse complement strand
TGGCGTCGGCCAGGATGTCGGCGTTCGACATGGCAAGTTCCGATTCTGGTTGAAGCGACAGGAGCGGTGCGGGGCAGGGGGGCTTCGCGCGCCTTTGTTGGGGAGGGGCCGCCGGTTTCGGAGCGGTGCGGAGGGGAGGGGACTCCCCTGCCCCGCGCCCCTCGCCCGGCCCCCTGCTCTGGCGCCGGCTCCGGCAGGGGGGTTAGAATCCGATTCGCCGGCGGGCCGTGGCGAAAGGCTGGGAAGAGAATGAAGGCGAAGAGAAGAGCCTGGCGCCGCGTCGCGATCGCGGCCGCATTCGCAAGCGCATTGAGCTGGACCTGGGCGGAGTCCGAGGCGCTCGCCTCCCCGCCCGAATGCCTGCCGACCGAGACGATCGACTGCTCGGTCAAATGGTTCCGACTGATCCGGCTGGTTGCGGCCTTCAGCTACGTCTTCGAGGACGCCTGCCTCACCCACGATCTCTGCTACCGCCACGGCGCGACGACCTACGGCTACGAGAAGGCGAAATGCGACGAGGATTTCTTTGTCGGCATGGACGCCGTCTGCCGCGGCGAGTTCCACATCATCGACCTCCTGACGCTCGGCCTCTCCCGCGTTTCCTGCAACGTCATGAAGCGGGCGATGTATGCGGCCGTCGCGCGGAGCGAGCGCGCCCTCGACGCGTTCGACACCGCCGGCGAGGGCACCTGCTGCCGCTACGACGAATTCGGCGTGCCGCTGCCGGAATGCGCGGTTTAGGGCGGAGTGCCAAGCCCATTTTTCAGGCCGGCGCCTACTAAGGTGCTATCGAGCGGCTGTATCGGCCGCAATCCACTCCGCGGCCATGTGGGCGTAGTCTTTGAACGTCAACTCGGACGGATCAAGGGAGGCTTGGTCACATATCTCCGGCACCGCCTCCTGAAACCGCCCAAACTCCTTGGCGATTGCCACCCCACCCGGCACCTTGGGATCCCGTGCAACGTCCCTTAACCAGGTGGCGACCTCTCGGATAGCCACTTTCACGTCACCACGATCTGAGTGGATGTCCTGGCCGGCGATGTCGGACACGAACTTCTGGTAACGGTATTGCTCTCGGTCGAGAATCAGACACTTCTTCTTCCTCTGGTCGGACCCGCCGAATCTCCTTGCCCCCAGGAACAGGCCCAGTTCCAGCGACATATTGAACCGCGGAAGCCCTGTGCCGGTATCCAGCTCGGTCATATGTCGTGAATTCCCAAGCCGCAATCGGCCACGATTCGGCTGATCTTCTCAAAACGATTCTCGCCGGAATCATCTTCTTCGCGCGCGCACCGGGGATTGAAGCCCGCTCTGATGACGGTGAAGATGATCGCCTTGAATTTGATGTCATAGTCGGCTGTGAAGGGACAGTTGATGAAGACCTCGCGGCCCGTCATCGACTCTTCCGCGATTCCTTGACCACCGATATCGCGTCACGAAGTTCTTTGACGGTGAAGTGGGTAGGTCTGCCATCCGGACGTATGATCTTGACGCCGTCTGACGTGACCGCCAGGAAACGTCCATTCCTGCTGTCGCGGCTGGCGGATACCTTCGTCCGCTGGGCAGTGGATGTCCTCTTCACCATGCCGACAGAATTTGGTGGTTCTGCCGCCAAAAATCAACCTGTTTCTCGCTCCCCAAAAGGTGCAACCACACCTACCCCATCCCACCCGCCGCCTCCCGCCGCCGCGCCTGCCGCCCGCGGCTTCGGCCGCGCCGCCGGCTCGGCGAATCTTCGCATCATCAGCGCGTAACGCGTCGCGGCGAGGAGGTCGTCGCGCTCCTTGACGATGATCCCCTTGTCGCGGTGGTAGAGGCGGAATTCGCCGAGCCAGTCCTCGAGCCCGCGGAACACCTTGAGCAGCCCGGTCTGCATCCGCTCGAGCATCTCGAGAATGCCGGCCTCGATCCCGTGCCCGCCCTCCTCGTGCGTGGCGTGCTCGGCGAGCATGTTGAGGCCGTGCCCGCGATAGAGCGCCGACAGTTGATCGCCCGAACCCTTGTCGTGCTGATAGCCGTCATGCGGCCACGCGACCGGGATCCACCCGCCCCACGGCCGGATCGCCGCGGCGTGGATCGGCGGCGTCGTCTGCGCCTCGCGGTAGGCGGCGACGACGTAGAAGATATCGGCGTCGCGGTCCCAGGCGCAGCGCACCGCGGCGAACGGATGATCCCAGCCGAAATCGATGCCGACGATCTGCGCGTAGTGGCGCGGGATCGGAAACGGATCGCAGACGATGCGCTCCTCGGCGACCGGGAACACGCGGCCCGAGCCGAGCGCCGGCGTGCCGCGCGCCCGCGCCTCGCGCTCATGCTCGGGATAGGCGGCGACGATCCGCGCCCGGTCCTCGGCGGAGTAATGCAGCGCCTCGTCGATCGTCATCGTCGTCACCGAACGGTCCGGCGATTCCTGATAGAGGAACCGGTGGACGACGGCGGAGACGCCGAGGAGCGGCGTGAAGGTGAGGGTGACGAGGCCGCGCGTCGCATTGGTGCGCGTCACGCCCTCCGAATAGACGTCGAGCGGCGGCTCCTCGTCGAACCACACGACATGCACCGTGTCGGCCTGCCATTTGGCGCGGCCCTGATCGTAGCTTTTCAGATGCGCCGTCGAATGCCCGCCGGAGCGGTGGCGGACGACGATGGTGTCGACCGCGTCGGCGACGCCGCGCCGCCGCGTCCATTCGACGATATCGTCGCCCGGAATCAATCCGGTCCCCCATTGCCGCTCGTCGGCGGGCGGCCCGAGCAGGAGCCGCTGCACGCTCTGCCGCGTCAGCTCCGCGGTCTCCGATCCAGCGAGCGCCGCGATCGGCCGGTCGAAGCGCCGCCCGCGCCACCAGTCCGGATAGCGGCCGGTGAGATGCATGGCGAGTTCCGCGGCGCCGGCGAGCGTCTTGCCGAGCTGGTTGCCGGCCATGAACAGCCGCTCGCGTGCGAAGCCGCCCGCGGCGTGGAACTGCGCCTGCCTATCGTAGGGCCGGTAATCCGGGAGGCGATTGCGGTTCCGCCGCCTCTCCTTTTCCGTCAGGAGGTCCGCCAGTTCCGATTTCAAGCGCGAGCCGCCCGGCGAGCTGGCGGATGCGTTTGTCGAGTTCGGCGTCGTCGAGTTCATTGGCGCCTTCGATCTTCAGCTGCTTCGGCAGGAGGCCGGCGCAGATGCGGAGATAGGTCGCGGGGCTCTCCTCGCGGCACCGCCGGATCGCTTCGGCGCCATGCGTGGCGAAATCGGCAAGGAGCGCGTCGAGGAAGGCCGGACCGAGCGCCGCGGCGAGGCCCGGCGTTTGGTCGGCGTTAACGCTCATCGCGGCTTCTCCGCGGTGTTCGGCCGCTTGCGGGTTCCGGCATCGGCCGCGCCATGTTACCCGTTTGCTCTCGCAGCCTCCTGGGATCGTCGGACATGCAGCCGTTCTCCCGCGCCGCCGCGATGATCGCGGCGATTCTCACATTCGCGCCATCCGGCGGCGCCCTTGCGCAGCCGATGCCTGCCGAGGAGTTTTTCGCCGCGGGGCTCCGTCTCGCCGACGACGAAGAGCGGCTGCGCATGCTCGTCCTCGGCACCGAGGAGATCGGTCCGGAGAAGGAAGCGATCCTCGTCGAGGACGCGCGGTTGAACCTGCGGAACCGAGCCTTTTCCGATCTCGTGCTGGCGGCGATGGAGGTCAAGCCGGAGTCCGGCGATCGGCCGGAGGATTATTTCCTGGCGATGGTGTCGGCCGGCGGCGAAATCGTCGTCGACGGAATTCTTCGGCTTCCTTACGAGCAGCAGCGCCGGCTGCTGGATTTCACCCGCCTTATGACGAAGTTGCTGATCACCGAGAACCCGGAGCTTTGCGCGGTTGCCGGCGCCGATCCGAGGGCGCCGGAACTCGCCAACGCCGAAATTAACGCTTATGCGGTGATGACCGCGGACGCCGTCCGCGACATCGTCGAGCTCTCCCGCGAAGCGATCGCAGCCGCAATCGAAGCGCGGCCGGCGCCGTCCTACACCGAGGCCGAGATAACCGAAGCCGCGGTGGCGCTTCAGGCCGCGGTCGTCGCCGAAGGGGCGAACCTGCCGCTCCTTGCCCGCATCGACGGGCGGCGACGGTCGCCGATGTCGATCCGGCGGACCTCTGCCGGCTTGCCGTCGTCATCATCGACGCGATCGGCCGCGTGCCGCAGCCGCAGCGCAGCGTGCTCACCCACGCGGCGATCCGGGGCGAGCTCTAGCCGATGGGCTGGCTCGATTCGCTCCGCCGCTGGTGGCGCCGGCTGAAGCCGGGCGACGCGTCCGGCGATGCCGGCGGCCCGTACCATCCCGGCGTCGACGACGACCGCACGCGGAAGGCCGAGGCGCAGATCGAAGCGGCCGCCGCCGAGCAGTTTGGCGCCGCCGGCGCCTTCGACGGCGGAGGCGGCGATGGCGGTGGCGGCGGAGGCGGCGACTGACGCCACCGCGGCGGCGACCGAATCACACGATCGAACTCCTCGCCGTTCCGGGCGAACCCCTCCTGCGAGAACCGGAATCACGGCGAAAGTTCCCCGCTCGATATGACGGCCGGACGAACGGCGACGCGGATGGTCGTCATACCGCCCACCACCTTCGTACGCCCGCGGGCTCGAGGGCCGGACCGCCCGCCGGTGCGGGATATGCGTGGCCAGCTTACGACGATAACCACAGTTCACCCCCCCCCTTGTG
>CAYOBK010000015.1:0-7467 GCA_964402275.1 uncultured Bauldia sp. | reverse complement strand
GCGGCCCTGGCCGAACTGCCGGTTGAAGCCGATCTGCGTGCCGATCAGATAGCCGGTGATGTCGGTCGGCTCGCCGACATTTGCATAGCCGGGCCCGCAACACGGCGTCCCCGTCTCGCCCAACGCGCCGTAGCCAAGTTCGCCAAGTGTCCAATTGCAGGGACGGCCCCAATCAATATCATCAGCGGGCTCCTCGACGATGAAATAAATCGGGAGGTCCTCGGGGTCTTCGCACGTGGTGCCGTTGTCGAGGGCACCCCTACCGATGCCGGCATGGCCGCCGACATAGCCGCCGGTCCAGGTAAAGACCGGGGGAGGCGGTGCGACGATGACCTCGGGAGCGACTTGAGGTGGGGGTACAACGAAGTCGGCCGCGAGGGCCGGGGCGGAAATCAAAGAGAGCGCCGCCACGCCCGTCAAAACAGTCTTGAGCGCCATTGGTGGCTCTCCTGTTGCCTTCAGGGAGCCGCATCTGCGGTAACACTATATTAACCACCCCGAGCCGTTGAGAGCGCGATGGCCGCGGCGGCCCGAATCACTCGGGGCGTGGCAGATATGCCACTGTCATCCACCGGGGCGAAATATCCCCGATAATCCAGCTTTTCCCAGCCCTTCCGCCCACGAAAAGGAGCGTCCAAGGGGCCAGCCCGTTAATGGCCGTTGGTTCCCTTTGTGAGGGGTTTTGCCCCGCGTCCGGCACCGCCTCCCGGCCTGATAGCCACAACATTTTGGGACCGCGTCTTGCCGCTGACGATTTCCGCCAACAGCGCAGCCCAAGCGTCCAGCCCTTGCCTTTTCTCGACGATGTAAGCGCTGCGGTCATAAATCGCCGTGACGGCCGCCGCTCCGCCCGTGTCGCTGATCTGGTTCAGCACCCGCGAGACGATGAATCTGGGAATGCCGATCCGCTCCGATGTCAGCGCCGTCGCCCCGGTGCGCCTCAGATCGTGCGGCGTAGCGTCTTGTATGCCGAGGCCCACCGTCAGCCGCCTGAGCGCCCTGGTGATGGCTCCGCGCCCCATGTGCGCGGCCTTCGATCCCTTCCGCGCCGCGAAGGCGTAGCCCTTCCAGTCCTTGCCGCCGAAAGCGGCGTCCAGCGCCGCCACAGCGGAGTCGCTGAGCGGGACAATGTGCGTCCGGTGGTTCTTGGCCCTCGATCCCGGCAACGTCCATAGGCGGGCCGCTCTGTCCAGTTCTCGGGCATGGATGCCGGCAACCTCGCCGCCGCGTTGTAGCGTCACCATCGCGAGCCGGATCGCGAATCCGGTTTCGCTGATGACTGGATCTTCGACGCCGCGCCAGACCGCTTTCAGCTCGGCGTCGGTCAAAACCCTTTCTCGCTGCCCCGGTGCCGGAAGGCTTGTTAGTTGTGCGGGATTGGCCGCCGCCAGTTCGTTCCTGATCGCCCAGTTGTAGGCTTGCCTCAGAACCGCCCGGCAATGTCGGGCCGAGGATGGGGCGTCGAAGCCGTCAAGGAAGCGCTGCACCTGCGAACGGCTCAGCTCGCCGATCGCCGTCTTGCCGAATTTCGGTTTGATGTGCCGCTCGAAATAGTACCGATCGAGCGCCAGTGTCCCCGGCCTCTTGGGGCGGCCGTTCGGCCGGTGCCGGCCTCGCTCAGCGTCCGCAAGGTAGGCGTCGATCAGGTCGGCGACGGTCGACAGCTTTCCGGCCCTGCCCGCTGCTCGCGCGGCCTGGCGGGCTCCTGCAGGATCGCCGCCGCCGGCGATCTGCAACAGCGCTGCGTTCGCCGCCAGCCGGGCCGCTGAGAGACTGACGGCGGGATAACGCCCGAGGCCGAGTCGCCGCTGTAAGCCCGCGGCGTTGCGATAGCGAAGCGCCCAGGTCTTGCCGCCTGCCGGCGTCACCCTCAGCGCCAATCCCCTCACCTTCACGTCGGGCACGTCGATTTGCCGTTCAGGGTTTGGCTTCACCGCCTCCACCGACGCCGCCGTTGTCAGCCGCTTCGCGATTCTCGCCACTGGCGCCTCCCCGAAAATAGGTCACACATAGGTCACAAAAACGCGAAATAGCATGATACGGGCTGACACGGAACGAAACGGGTAAGGCCCTGTCACCGCTCAGGAACCGAGACGGGATGACACTAGATGAAAATGGCTGAAATGGGTAGTCCCTCAATTTCCTAATCTGAGGGCCGCTGGTTCGAATCCAGCCGGGGTCGCCATCCGCGAATCCGATCTTGGCGGCGTCGCCTCCGCGCAAGTCAGCGCGGACGCAGCAGCGTGCCGATATAGACGCCGGCCACCGCGACCACTCCGCCCGCAATCAGAAGCGGCGTCGGCGCGTCACCCAGGATGATGAGGTCCAGCGCCACGGCGGCCAGCGGTGCGAGCAGCAGCACATAGACGGAGGCCGATGCGGTCCAACGGCCGAGCACGAACAGGAACAGCAGGAAGAGGCCGATCGAGCCCACGAAGATCAGGTAGACGAGCGAAAGCTGGACCGACGGGGTTGTCGGCAAGATCCACGGCTCGCCAGATGCAAGCGACACCAAGAGCAGCAACGTGCCGCCGACCGCCATACCGATGGCGTTCATCACCACGGGATCGACCTTGGGGAATCGCTTCACGACGATCGGGGACTGGGCCGCCGCAAGGGCGCCCAACAGAATGGCGGCAAGCGACAGCAGCGGGACCGATCCAATCCTGTCGGAGAAGACGATGGCGATACCGGCAGCGGCGACGAGAGCGCCGGCCAATCCGCGAAACGTCAGCCGTTCAATTCGCTGCACGGCGGCGAGAATGTGCGTGAACAAGGGAGCAATGGCGAATGCGACCATGACCGTGCCTGCCGTCGCCTCCTGCAGCGCCCAATACAGGAACAGGTAGGTCAGCCCGAAGTTGAGCAGCCCGTAGAGCGAGGCTCCGAGCAGGGCTCGTCCGGTAACCCATGTCCGCCGCAGAATCAGCGCTACGACAACAAGGATCGCCGAGGCGGTGAGGAAGCGGAACCCCGCGCCCCAGAAGGGAGCAAGTTCGGTCAGGCCTACGCGCACGGCCACGGCGTTGGCACCGGCAATGACCGCAGAGGCGATGAAGGCCGCGAGAGTCAGGCTGTCCGGTGCAGGTGCATCGGCGGTTCCCCGTGTGGCCTTCGAGTCCTGCGGCGCCGACAGCGACATGCCTGTCCTCCCTGCTGCGTCCGGCGCGAAGCCTACTCCACTCGTTCCGGCATGGGCAGATTGAAGGCCGCGCGGGTGACCCGCCAGTGCACCCCGATTTCGCCGGCCGTCCGGGCGCTCCGAGCGGGCAACACTCGGACTTCGAGTGCAGCAGGATCCGAGGGGAGCATCATCCGGCGGCGTCTGACCGGGCGGCTGGCGAGTCGAGCCCCGGTCGGCACCGGCCAGAACAAGCGCCTCGCAGCCGTCGCGAGGCGCCCGCGGGTTAACGCTAACAACAGGGAGTCGCCCCGCCTCGGGTCTTCGGATCCTCTGCTTCAGAATCGCGTTTCGGACACCGGCGGAAACCTCGTCCCGGCGCGCGTTTCATCCGCGCATCGTCCGTTCCCGTTCGCGTGCCGTCGCCCCGCCCGGTCTCCAAATCCGATAGAATTTGCGCCGTATTGCGCTGGTTCCGGTAACGGCTCCTTGGTGCGGACTTCCTACCGGTCGTGGCTAGCGATCAGCCAAGGAAGTTCGTTCGATGCGAAGAATTGTACAGGTTACCCTTCTCACCACCTCGATTCTCGCCGGCGCCGTCATCGGGCTGTCGACAACGGCGTCCGCGCTGACGCCCGAGGAAATCGCCTCGATCCATTCCGAGGCATACAACGTCGTTTCCGTGGAACCGAGCGCCACAGATCCCTCGGTCTACGAAATGACCGTGATCGTCGACGGCGTTGCGACCGTTCTCCTCGTCGACGCGGAAACCGGAGAGATCATCGCCGCCGAGGAGCCCGGCACGGAAGAGGGCAACGCGGAAGAGACGGACGTCGCCGACAGGGACGAATGCAGGGACGGCGGCTGGATCGCCCTCGACTTCCGCAATCAGGGCCAGTGCGTTCGTTATGTGAACACCGGCGTCGATACGCGGCCTTGGGATCACCCTCGCGCCGAGGACGACGGCGAAGCGGCCGATGCTGCCGATGCTGCCGATGCCAGGGATGCCTGCCGGAATGGCGGCTGGGAGGACCTTGGCTATCGCAACCAGGGCCAATGCATCGCCGGCATGTAAGCGGCCTTCGGGCGTTGGCGGAAGGCTGGAGCCCGTCGCCGCGGCGGCCGGCTCTACGGCACCGGCCGATCCCCGAACGGGAAAGCGGCCGAGCCGCGACCCGAACCGCAAAAGCCGGGCCGCGGGCGCAGGTCGCCACGGCCCGACGGAAGCTAGCTTGCCGACACCACCATCGGCGCGAGGCCAAGCAGCGTCGCGGCCGTGCCGTACAAAAGACCGAAGAAATAAGCTCGCATCGCGGAACTCCTGACGACGAGGCGTCGCGCCTCATCCACAAGGGCAGGTACTCGCGCCCCTCCGCCGCCCGGCTGAAGGGGTCTTGCCCGGGATAGCCGCCGATCCGTTTCAGCCGGTTCAAGAGCGCCGGTGGCAATTCAGTCAAATCGTAGAGCCGTGAAATGGCGCTCGGTGCAAATCGACTCGAACTCGACTTAACGAGCGCTGACCGGCTTTGCCGATCGTTAAGCCGACGGTCCTAGAGTGTCCGATAGTTAACGTAGTTAGCCAGGGTGACTACGATGCGATCATTCCTGTCCGACCGCCGCGCCTCCGTCGCCGTGACATTCGGCGTGGCAACGATCCCCTTGCTGCTGGGGACCGGCGTCGCCGTCGATTACGGCAAGATCTCGCGGACCATCGCGGCGCTCCAGGAGTCCCTCGATCTCGCCGTCCTGGCGGGCGCGGCCTACCGGCACGCCTCCGACCTGCAACGAATCGAAGAGGCGCACATCTTCTTCGACACCAATTTCGTCGCCCCGTGGCCGGCGGAGGCCTCCTTCACCGCGGACGGCGATCCGACCCGGGGCCTTGTCGCGACCGTGCGGGGCACCGCGCACACCGCCGTTCCCATGGCCTTCATGGGCCTTATCGGCATCCATGAGGCCGAGATCACCGTCACCGCGGCAGCGCGCGGCGTGATCGGTCCTCCCATCTGCATGCTGGCGCTCGACACCGAAGTCGAGCACGGCCTCGACATCCAGGGCACGACCGACTTCAACGCGATAGACTGTGCCGTGCACACCAACGCCGGTTCGCCGCGGGCGCTGAACCAGGACGGCGGCGCGACCGGCGACGCCGACATCTTCTGCGCCGCCGGCGGCTACGAAGGTACCAACTGGACGCCGCAGCCCTTCACCCGCTGCGGTGTGGTCGCCGACCCGTTCGCCGACCTGCCGATGCCGAACGTGCTGGGCTGCGACGACCACAACGCGATGTTCATCAACGGCACTCACGTTATCTCTCCGGGCGTCTATTGCGGCGGTTTGCGCACGCTCGCCGGCGCCGACGTGACGCTCCTCCCCGGCGTCTATGTCATCAAGGACGGCGATCTCGAACTGCAATCAGGATCGATTATCCACGGCGAGGGCGTGACGTTCTATTTCTATGGTCACGACGCCCATCTCAACCATCACTCCGGAGCATCTATCGACATCACCGCTCCCGAAACCGGTGACTACGCCGGCATCGCGATGACGCAGCACCCGACGTCCTCCGTCGGGGAAACGAACACGCTGTCCGGCGGTCCCGACGTAAGGATCGTCGGCTCGCTTCACTTCCCGACGCAACCGCTCGAGATCGCGGGCGGCGGCGACTTCGCCAACATCTCGCCCTACATGCCGATGATCGCTCACAGCTTCATCGTCACCGGCAACGGTGTCATGACGGTCCAGGTGGACCTCGAGGCCACCGGCTACGAGGATCAGCTCGCCCACGCCGCCGACGGCGTGATCCTCATCGAGTAGCGAACCCCGACGCCGATCCAGGACTCCGGCGACCGGCGAGGCGCCGGCCGCCGGGCACCCAAGCCCAAAGAACGCCGGCCCGTTCGTTGCTCTGTCGGGCCGGCTGTTTGCGGAACCGGCAGCATCGGGGTCGCGCGCGACAAGCGTTCGGCCGGAGATCGTTAAAACTTGTCTGGTATTGCGCTTCCTTCGGTAGGGCGAATTTCGCACCGGCCCCTCTAGATTAACGTGGCTAACGACCAGCGAAGAAAGTCTCTTCGATGCGAAGGATTGCCAAGGCCGGGTTCCTGACGTCGACGATCCTGGCGGGCGTTGCCGTTGGATTCCTGACAACGGCGAAGGCAGCGCTGACGCCCGAAGACATCGAAAGGATGTACTCGCGCAACTACGATGTCCTCGCCGTGGTTGCGAGTTCATCCGATCCATCGATCTATGAGATGACGGTCGCGATCAATGGCGTTCGAGCCGTCCTCCTCGTCAGCGCCGAGACCGGAAGAATCCTCCGAGGCAATCAGCAGGCGGAAACCGCTGTGGAGTGCCAGGGCAACGGCTGGGTGATTCTGCAGTTCCGCAACCAGGGCCAGTGCATCAGTCTTGTGAACAATACCTGGCAAGCGCCACCCGCCGCGAACGAGCCGCCGCCCGATGCGGGCAACGGGCCGCCGCCGGATGCGGGCAACGGACCGCCGCCGGATGCCGGGAACGGACCGCCGCCGAACGCCGGCAACGGACCACCGCCGGATGCGGGCAACGGGCCGCCGCCGGATGCCGGGAACGGACCGCCGCCCGATGCCGGAAACGGACCACCGCCGGATGCGGGCAACGGACCGCCGCCGGATGCCGGGAACGGACCACCGCCGGATGCGGGCAACGGACCGCCGCCGAACGCCGGCAACGATCCGCCACAGAACGCGGGCAACGGGCCACAGAACGCCGGCAACGGACCGCAGAACGCGGGTAACCAGCCTCCGCCGGCTGCCAATGGGCGTGGCGCTCCCGACGAGGACGACAGCAACCCCGCTGCCGCGGAGGATCCTGGCCCGCCCGATGACGAGGACGACGACTCCCCGGCGGAAGGCAACGGCAACCGGCCGGACAACGAACGGCGAAGATAACGACGCCGACGAGCGTTCGTCGGGCAGCGGCTGCGCAAATTCCCGGGCGAATCGCGATCGCCGATCGTAGCCAGTCACGACCCAATCGGCGCACCGGAGCCACCCCGGCTCCCGCTTCGGTGTCGTCAGATAAAAGGGACCCGGAATCCCGGGTCCCTTCCTGTCTAAGTCGCGTTCTGGCTAGTTGCCTGCGACGGCCGTCGGCAGAGCGAACACGTACAGCGTCGCACCGCCGCGGTTGAACCGGCCTTCGGCTGTGGCCGCCGCTCCGGCGTTGACGTTCGGATTCGCGCGCGTCGATGCGATGACGGCGACGTACTGCGAGCCGTCATGCATGTAGGTGACCGCCGAACCCGAGAAGCCGGTGCCGGTCTTGAAGTTCCACAGGTCCTCGCCGGTCGCGGCGTCGTAGGC
>CAYOBK010000014.1:0-2468 GCA_964402275.1 uncultured Bauldia sp. | reverse complement strand
TTCCCGCGCGGGTCGGTGAAACGAAAATCAACGTATTTGATGTCATCGGCCTTGATGCGCTGCAGTAATTCCTTGGCTGTGGTCATAACGCGATCCCCTAGATGTCTTTGTGGCCGTTTCGGAAACGGCAGCGGTGAGTGTTTTGCACGGCTGATTGGGGAAGACTAGATCGCATCCGCGCCGGTCTCGCCGGTGCGGATCCGGACCACCTCTTCCACGGTTGAGACGAAGATCTTGCCGTCGCCGATGCGGCCGGTCTGGGCCGCCTTGCGGATGGCCTCGACCGCCTTGTCGACGAGGTCGTCGCCCAGGACGACTTCGATCTTCACCTTTGGCAGGAAGTCGACGACATATTCGGCGCCGCGATAGAGTTCGGTATGTCCTTTCTGTCGGCCGAACCCCTTGGCTTCGGTCACGGTGATTCCCTGGAGGCCGACTTCCTGCAGGGCCTCTTTGACCTCATCCAGTTTGAATGGCTTGATGATCGCCTCGATCTTCTTCATGTCCTCCGCGCTTTCGGTAGAGATAGTCGATAGGATTGGCCGAGACCCTTTTAAGCGGTCAAAGCAGAAGCCGTGCCATCGGCGGTCAGGGGTTCGGGCCAGGCTGGGTGAACGGCATTTGGGCAATTAGGCGGCAATCGAAGTCGGCGGGGCGGTGATTGGATAGCCCAAATAGTAGGCATTTGCACAATGGATTAGCAGCTGAGGCTCAGCGGTGACTGAGGCCTTGGAGCTGCTCACCCCCGTCGAAATGGCCAGGGCCGATGCCTTGGCCGTCGCCGGCGGCGTGCCGGCGAGGGCGCTGATGGAAGCCGCGGGTGCCGCCGTCGCCGAGGCGGCGCGCCGGCGGTGGCGGGGCGGCCCGATCGTCGTCCTCGCCGGCCCGGGCAACAATGGCGGCGATGGCTGGGTCGCAGCGCGCCTCCTGCGGGATGCGGGCCACCGGGTGACGGTGGCGCTTCACGGTGATCGCGAGCGCCTGACCGGTGACGCCGCCGAGGCCGCAGGGCGGTTCGCCGGCGTCGTCGCGCAAGCGACGTCGCCGGTATTCGCCGGCGCGGGACTGGTTGTTGACGCCCTCTACGGCGCCGGGTCACGGCTGCCCCTGACCGCTCCGGCGGCCGAACTCGTTGCTGCGGCGAACGATTCCGGCGCCGTCATCATTGCCGTGGACCTCCCGAGCGGCGTCGAGGGTGAGGGCGGGAGAACGGCGGGCCCGGCGATCCGCGCCGACGAAACGGTTACCTTTTTCCGCTTGAAGCCCGGGCACGTCCTTCTGCCCGGCCGAATGCGTTGTGGGGCACTCACTCTCGCCGACATCGGCATCTCGCCGAGCGTCCTCGCCGAAATCGGCCCGCGCGCCTTGCTCAATCGCCCGGCGCTGTGGCAGCCCGAATGGCGGACCCCGGCTCCGACGGGACACAAATATGACCGCGGACATGTGCTGGTGCTGGCCGGATCGGCCGGTGCCACGGGCGCCGCCCGGATGGCCGCCGGCGCCGCTCTGCGGATTGGCGCCGGGCTGGTCACCGTCGGGGCGCCGCACGCTGCGATGGCCGAAATCGCCGGACACCTGACGGCGGTGTTGCTCCGGCCGGTTGGTGGCGTCGAGGACCTCCGCGTCGTCCTCGAGGATCGCCGTTTCAACGCGATCGTTCTCGGGCCGGGTCTCGGCGTCGGCGAGGACACCGAGCGGCTGGGGGAGACGGCCCTGCGAACCGGACGCGCGGTTGTCCTGGACGCCGACGCGCTGTCGAGCTTTGCCGGCGAGCCGGAGCGCCTCTTTGCTTCGATCGCCCATGGTGGCGGGCGGGTGGTGCTTACGCCGCATGACGGCGAGTTTGCGCGTCTCTTCCCCGACCTCCGCGACGGGTCCCGGCTCGCGCGCGCCCGCCTCGGCGCCGCCCGCGCAGGCGCTTCACTCCTGCTCAAGGGTCCCGACACCGTTGTCGCCACACCCGATGGCCGGGCGGCGATCGCCGACAATGCCCCGCCGGATCTGGCAACCGCGGGCGCCGGCGACGTTCTCGCCGGGCTCGTCGGCGGCCTTCTGGCTCAAGGGATGCCGGCCTTCGAGGCGGCAGCCGCCGCCGTCTGGATCAACGGGGAAGCAGCCGCGGCGTTTGGCGCCGGCTTCACCGCCGAGGATTTGCCGCAAGAAATCCCGGCGGTCCTTCGCCGGCTGTTTTCCCCCTCCCGCCGCGCTGCCGCGGGTTGGGGCGGGGGCCGTTAGGGCAGTCCAAGCTGGTTCTGCTCAACGGCGACATTGTCGATCAGGCGGGTGCGTCCGAGACGCGCGGCCGCGAGGATACGCAGAGGCTCCCGCGTTTGGTCGATTACCCCCGCCAGTGTCGCTGCGTGACGGAGTTCGAGATAGTCGACGTCGAATCCGGTCGCCAACAGCGTCTGGCGCGCCTCCTCAAGCGCCGTCATCGCCAGCTCGCCGCCGGCGATCGCCGCCGCCGC
>CAYOBK010000013.1:0-6264 GCA_964402275.1 uncultured Bauldia sp. | reverse complement strand
GGTGCCGCAGGATTACGACACGCCCTCCTGGCAGCAGGAAGCGGGCGCGACAGTGTTCGCGCCGTTCGAGCAGGCGACCGATTATTTCGGCCGGCCGGAACAGAGCTTCATGCTGAACTTCCGCGTCCGCGATCTCGATGCGATGGTCAGCCAACTGCGGGCCGCGGGCATCGCCGTCGAAATCGATCCGGAGACCTATCCGAATGGCCGTTTCGCCCGGCTCGCCGATCCGGAAGGCAATCCGATCCAGCTCTGGCAGCCGGCGGGCGCCGCCGCGGATTAGCTGCGCATTCCCGGCCGCGGCCTGACGAAAATTGTATCCGTCTGTCGCCGCCGGCGTTCCTCGTTCCGCTTGATACAAAGTCGGCGGCGCGCCGCCTGATTTGGGCGGCGATCCCTCCCTAAGTCCTCATCGTTCACTCCCCACCCCCCTTTGAGGACATCAAGAGCAATGAAACTGACCGGAAAGAGCGTCGCCGCCGCGGCGCTGATCGCGACCGCCCTCGGCACCGCCGTGGCGATCGTCCCGACTTACGCGCAGGAAGACGCGGCCGAGGCCGCGGCCGAAGTCGCGCAGGCCAACGCCAGAACGCGCATGGCCGCAATCCATCCCGGCCCCGGACCGCAGGAGATCCTCGGCTATATCGCCCGCGCCGAGGCGCTGATCGAGCGCTTCGACGCCGACGGCGACGGCATCGTTACCCAGGCGGAGATCGACACCGCGCGCGCCGCCGAGCTCGCCGCCTTCGACGCGGACGGCGACGGCAATCTGACGCTCGAGGAGTATCAGGCCTATTGGCTCGACCGCTTCTACGAGCGGATGGTCGACGCCTTCCAGGAGCTCGACGCCAATGGTGACGGCGAGATCACCGTCGAGGAGTTCAACGCTGGCCTCGCCAACATCGTCGCCCGTCTCGACCAGAACGGCGATGGCGGCCTCAACGCGGATGATGCTCCCGAGCGGCCGGACGTTCCGAACATGCGTCTGCAGTTCGGCCCCGGCGGCTTCGGTCCGGGCGGCTTCGGCCCCGGCCCGCGCTAGGCTGGCGCTTGGCGCCTGCCCCACCCAACCCTCCCCCGCATTCGGGGGAGGGAGTCGCGCAAAGCGCGGCGGGAGGGGGCAATTCGCCCGTGCCGCCGCTCCGTTTGCTACCGGCGCTGATATTGGACGAAGACGTAGTCCGTCGGCGCCGCCTGATGGCAGTTGCTGCAAAGATTCGGCGCAGCGCCGAAGCTCTGGCCAACAAACGTGCCGTCGGCTTGGCGGTCGTAGAAGCTGTAGAGCCACGTCCGGTCGATCTTCTCCATCACATAGAGCCGGTCGACGAGAAGCGCGTCCGGATCGTTCCGCTCCTTGACGATGACCGTCCCCTCCGGGAACGGGGTCGCGGCGGCGCCGTCGGGCCCGAGGAAATCGGCCGGATCGAGATTGATGTAGACGTCCTTCGGCTGCGGATGGGCGCCGGTGGTGTTTTCGGTGAAGCGGTCGATATTGAGCCGCGTCCAGCTCCAATAGTCGGCGACCGCGGCGGGGACGCCCGCCGGCTGCGCCAGCGCCAGCGGGATTGCCGCCAATAGTGCCGCCGCAGAAACGAACAGTGCCGTCCTCATCGATCCTCCGCCCCGGTTGATATTGCCGGTCAACCTAGCGCCGCGGGAACGGCGGATCATTTGACAAGCGCGTGAGCGTCAGCCGGAGAGCAGCGCCTTTGTCGCGCTCAGCGGTCCGACCAGCGGCAGGAACGATCCTTCTGGCTCGATCAGCTCCGGCTCGTTGAAAATGCTGACGCAGTCGCGCCCGGCCGCCTTGGCGCCGTCGAGCGCGATATCGGCGCGGTCGAGCAACTCCTCGAGATCCTCGACATAGGCGCCGGCCGCGGCGACGGCGATGCCCGCGCTGACGGTTGCCGTCACCGTCGCCGAGTCGATCACCGCCGCGCTCGACGCGAATGCTTTCCTGACCCGCTCTGCGAACGCGAAGGCGCCCTCCTCGTCCATGCCGGGAATGACTGCGGCGAATTCTTCCCCGCCGATCCGCCCGATGAGATCGGTCGCGCGGATGCACGACACGGCGACGTCGGCGAACTGCTGCAGCACCGCGTCGCCGAATCGCTTGCCGTGCGTCTCGTTGATCGACTTGAAATAGTCGAGGTCGAACAGCACCACCGCAACCGGCTTGCCGCTCATTTGCGCGTCGGCGATCTCGGCCGTGCCGGATGCGAGGAGCGCGGTGCGGTTGGCAAGGCCGGTCAGCGGATCGGTGAGCGACGCCATCTCGTGGAAGGCGGCGTCTTGCTCCATCGTCATGGCGATGAAGAACACCGCCGTGCCGACCGTGAAGGCGATCGTCGTGATGTAGACGACCCACATGACGTTCTCGGGCGGGATGCCGGGAGTCCCGGTGAAGCCCCACAATTCGATCGCGCCGATCATCGTGACGAGCGCCGCCATCACCACCAGCGACAACAGCGGCCACCGGCCCGGCACCGCGTCCTTCCGGCCGGTCCAGATCTCATGGGCGCATGCGAAGAAGTAGGTTGCCGCCATCGCCAGGAACACCGCGGCGCGCGGGCCGAAGGCGAAGTCCCACATCAGCGACAGGGCCGCCCAGATCGCGACGCCCGAAACGATGTACAACACCGGCACCGATCGCCGATGGAAGCGGGCTGCGGCGACCCAGGTCAGCGCGCCCGCGGTCATCACCATCAGCAATGCGAGATCGTAGTTGCGCCCCTGCATGATGAGGGTCATGCCGAGCGCGAGGAAGATATTGGCGACGCCCCAGATCGTCGTCGGCTTGGCTTCCTGCAGCTGACCGCCGGCAACGAGCAGAAACGCCCCGCTCATCCCGGCAACAAAGGCTGCCGTGGCCACGATAGTGGTAAGATCTAGCTCCATTTCAGGTCCGCCTGGCAAAAACGGCGACGAGGTCGCCGATTGAGCACTTCAATAGCTGTGATCGGTTACGAAAGGGTCCATGAGACTGGTTTAGGTTTTGTTGCGCCCGGGCAGGCAACTGGCCGAAATTGCTTGGCAAAATTGAAGCGCCACCCCAAATGATTTTCGGGCCCGTTGGCTGTGCTCCTTCCGCGCCGCTAAGATGGGCCAAGGGCGAGGCGAGGCGCTGGCGTGTTGGCAGGCGAGACCGACGATCGGTGGACCGAGATCCGGCAGTTCCGGCAGCAGTCGGAGGCTGAACAACACGCGCTTGTTTTGATTGCAATGAGCATCAATTGCCTGCTGATCCGCCGCCCCTGGGGGATCGGCCTTCTCGTCGCCGCACCCGACGCCGAGCGCGCGGAATATCAGCTGCAGGAATACACCGCCGAGAACCGGCCGAGGCGGTCGCAATCGCCGCCCTTTCCGCTTGCGAGCGTGATCGACGGCACGCTGATCTTCGCGGCGGTGCTGGTCTTCGTCCAGGCCGCCGCCGAGGGGATGCTATTCGGCGCCGACTGGTTTTTCGCCGGCGCGGCGCAGGCGGGGCTCATCACCGGCGGCGAATGGTGGCGGGCGGCAACCTCGCTCGGGCTACACGCCGATCTCGGCCATCTCCTGTCGAACCTCGCCTTCGGCGCGTTTTTCGGCATCTTCCTCTGCCAGCTCCTCGGCGCCGGACTCGGCTGGCTGTCGATCCTCGCCGCCGGAACTCTCGGCAATGTGATCTCGGCAATCTTCCAATCCGACGCGCACACCGCGATCGGCGCGTCCACCGCCGTGTTCGGCGCGCTCGGGCTCCTCGCCGGGCTGACATGGCTTGGCGAGGCTTACGCCCGATCGGGCCTCCGCCGTTTCGCGCCGCTGGCGGGCGGCATCATGCTCCTCGCGTTTCTCGGCGTCGGCGGCGAACGGACCGACATCGGCGGTCATGTCGCCGGCTTCGTTGCCGGCATTCTCCTCGCCCTCGCCATCCATTTCTTCAACGACCGCATCCGCAAGGATCGCCCCGCACAGCTCCGCTTCGGCGCGGCGGCGCTGACGATCTTTGCCGGGGCCTGGATCGTTGCGCTGACTTCGACGTAAGGGCCGCCCCCACAGTGGTCTCATGACTCCGGGTGCGCTTGGGCCCAGCTTCGGTTGACCCGACCTCTCGTCATTGCCGGGCCCGACCCGGCAATCCATGACGCCATGCCGCAAACGTCGGCGGTCGCATTGGACCACCGGGTCACGCCCGGTGGTGACGAGGAGCCTGGTGCGGCTCCTGCGCATCGTCGGACGATGACGGGACTGACAGCTCCCTTTCCCCGCTCATTCTCGCGGAAGCGGGAATCCGGATGAAGCGAAATCCAACCTTGCGGCCCTGGGGGACGAACGGGAGGGAGAGCGGCGGCGGGTCCTCACATTTCCTGAACAGAACATAACGAGTGCCTCAGATTGGGTTCAGCGCCGTTCTGCGAAAAGGCGGTCATCGAATTTGAAACCCCGGTCGCTCCGACCGCCAAGCTGAGGAACACGACAATGAACATCTCCAAGACCCTGATTGCCGCCACTCTCGCCGTCGGCGTTGTCGGCGCCACCACCGTCACCGCGTCTGCTTCGCCCTTCGCGCCGCCGCAGCCGACCGTGTACCGCACCGCCGACATGTGCGACGCCTATGCCAAGGACTACGCCAACCAGCGCGACGGCAACCGCATCGTCCGCGGCGTCGCCGCCGGTGCCATCGGCTACCTCGTCGGCGGGTTCCTGTTCGGCACGCCGGTCCTCGGCGCCGCGGCCGGCGTCGCCACCACGGCGATCATCCACGGCCCGCACTGGCAGGGCGAGTACAGCGCCGCCTACCAGGCCTGCATCACCGGCCAGCCGCTGCCCTATCTCTACTAGATTGACATTTCGGCGGCAGGGTTTCCCTGCCGCCTGCCGCCCGAAGTCCTCTCTCCTTCCAGCCATCCTCCCCGACTTCGCCCCGCCCTCCCGGGCGGGGCTCTTCTTGTTCGACCGCCACTCCACTGGCTTGCGCAGAGTCGTCGACAGACGAGGCGCTCCGGACGAACCACCAGCAAAAGTCAACGTTGCAGATGTTGCATGTATCGCAACGGCAGCGGCCAATTGTTCACGTGGAGAATTGTGCGACAAAACAGTCACAGGCTGTGGAAGATTCTTTCGTCTGCCATCGCGAAACCACGAGTTTGCCACAAGTCGCCGCTACGGCAGCACCGAGGCGTCACTCAAAAACCCGCCAGTTCCAATAATAACGGAGGCTCTGTCTGATGTTCATGAAACGTATCCTTGTGGCTGGCGCTGCCGGCGCATTTCTCGCCGCCGGCGTCGTTGCCGCAAGCGCTGCGGATCTTCCGGCGCCGCCGCCGGTAGCTCCCGCCCCGCCCCCGCCGGTGGCGATGGCCCCGGGCTTCGATTGGGGCGGCCCCTATATCGGCGCCTATGGCGGCGCGATCTTCAACGCGCCTTTCGACCCGATCTACGAAATCGGCCTGCAGGCCGGCTTCAACATGGCGAGAGGCGCCTTCCTCGCCGGCCTCGAAGGCTATGCCGAGTACCGGTTCTCGACCGGCTTCGGCAATCATTGGAGCGCCGGCGCCAATGCCCGGCTCGGCGCCGTGCTCGGCGAGCGCGTGCTGCTGTACGGCGAAGCCGGCGTCGGCTACGTCTTCACAGGCGGCGGATTCCCGGTGTGGAGCGCCGGCGGCGGTATCGAGCTCGGCTTGGCTCAAGCCGTCTCGCTGTTCACCGAGGTCAAGGCTATCGCCCCGTTCGGCGCGGGTCCGGGAGCCCTCGGGGTGCAGGTACAGGCCGGTCTGAACTTTCATCCGGGCAACTAGCCGAACATAGCGATTTCCACGATCCGAAAGGCCCCGCTCCGGCGGGGCTTTTCATTTTGGATGACCGCTATCGGCCGCGCGATTCCTGCGCGATCGCAAGCCGGGCCGGCGACTTATCCTCCGCCCCAACACAATTGTCCCGACCTGTTGCCGATGAATCACGGTCGGTTTGGGCGAATCAGTTCAGCCTCCCGGCAGCTTTCACCTCAGCCCGGGACCACGCGCAATGTTCTTGAAACGCACCCTCATCGCCGGCGCATTCGTTGTCGGCACGGCCGTAGCCGCAAGCGCTGCCGATCTTCCCTCGCCTCCCATGGCGCCTGCGCCACCGCCGCCGCCGATGGCGGCGCCCGCTTTCGACTGGTCGGGCATGTATTTCGGTATTTACGGAGGCTACATCTCCGCCGGCACAGCCGCCGGCCAGGCCGGAGCTCAAATCGGCTTCAACATGACGAGAGGCGCTTTCCTCGCCGGCCTCGAGCTCGAG
>CAYOBK010000012.1:0-12637 GCA_964402275.1 uncultured Bauldia sp. | reverse complement strand
GATCAACAGTATGAAGACGGGAACGCCGATCAAAGCGGTCACGATCCCGACCTTGATCTCGGAAGCGCTCGGCACGAGACGCACGATGACGTCGGCGACGAGCAGCAGCGCCCCGCCCGCCAGCCCCGCCGGCAGCAGCACGCGGGCCGGATCGTGGTTGACGAATGGCCGCATCAATTGCGGCGCGACAAGACCGACGAAACCAATCGCCCCGGCGACGGCAACCGCGGCGCCGACACCGGCAGCCACGCCCAACACGACGCGCAGGCGCACCGCCTTCATGTTGATGCCAAGGCCCTCGGCCGCCTCTTCGCCGAGCGTCAGCGCGCGAAACGCCGTCCGGTCCCAGCTCAGCAGCAGCCAGCTCACCGCCATGAAGGGAAACGCGATCGCGACATGCTGCATGCTCCGGTTCTCCAGCGATCCGAGCAGCCAGAACGAGATCTCCACGTCGTCGAAACGCGTGGGGGCAAGGTTCATCGCCAGCGCGGTGCCGGCGGCGGCAAGCGCTGAAACCGATAGGCCGGCCAGGATCAGCACCAGCAGGCTCGCGCGCGGGCCGGCGACCAGCAGCAGGAGACCGACGGACGCCAGCGCGCCGAGGATCGCGGCGATCGGCATCCCGGTCGACAATGCGCCGACCAGCCCGAGCGCAACGGCGACGACGGCGGCGAAGGCGGCGGCGGACGGCGCCCCGAGGAGGGAGGGCGCGGCCAGCGGCGAACGCAGCAAGCCCTGGAGCGACGCGCCGGCAAGGCCCAGCGTGACGCCGATCAGCAGCGCCAGCAGGGAACGCGGCAGGCGGATTTCCTGGATTATGATCCTGGCGCTTTCGTCGGCGCCGCCGAAAAGTCCCGCGAAGACGCCCCCGATCGAAAGATCGACGGGGCCGATCGCAAGCGAGATGGCGAACAGAATCGCCACCAGTCCCACCAGTTGCGCCGCCAGCCGGAGGGTGGGTCCAGTCAGCCGGCGGGCGATGCCTGCCGGTCCGGTGTTCCCAGGGTCAGTCATTGCAGCCTGACGATTCAGCAGATTCCTCTGAGGAAAGCGCTAATCTGATGGTGCCAGTCAAGTTTCGGGCTCCTACTCTTCCGAGCATCACTTGCCAATGGCATGATGACCGGCACCCGGCTTCTCTGACCCTAGAGAGTAGCGCATTGAGCCACAATTCAACGGTGCTGGCCGATCCGTCGGTCACCAACCGGCCGGGCGCCCGCCAAGCTTCAAAGCCTTGGCGAGGCGGAGCGCGCGCGTTGTGGCGGGGCGTCCTGGCCATCGCCGCCCTGGCCCTGGCGGCCGGTCCGGCGATCGGGCAGCTGTTCGGGGAGCCGCCGCGGCGGGTAGCCTCGCTCAGCGTCTGCGGCGACCAGCTGCTTCTGGCCCTGGCGGAGCCGGCGCAGATCGCCTCGCTGTCGAGCGATTCGACCGACCGGCGGGTCTCCTATTACGCCGACATCGCCGACCGGTATCCGCACGGAGCCGGCGGCGTCGAGGCGCTGATCGGCTACGCGCCGGACCTCGTTCTCGTCGACGCCGGCGTCGCCTCGGCAACGCGTCAGCGCATGGAGCGGCTCGGCTACCGGGTGTACGAAATCGAGCCGGTCCGCTCGATCGACCAGTCGATCACGCAGGTGCGCGAGGTCGCTGCCCTTCTCGGCCGGGAGGAGCAGGGCGAGGCGCTGGCGACGGTCATCGACTCGGCGCGCCGGCAGGCGACGCGCACGAACTGGGGCGATACGGCCGTCAGCTTCCGCCGCGGCGGGTACGTTCCCGGCAGCAACAGCCTGATGACCGACCTCCTCGCCGTGATCGGCCTCAACAATGTCGGCGAGATGCTGAGCGGCGGCAACGGCCGCGTCCCGCTCGAAACATTGGTGGCGGCGCCGCCGGATTATCTGGTTGTCCCGGAGCCGGATTCCGCCGCGGTCGGGCCGAGCATGGCGATGCTGACGCATCCGGCGATGATCACGCTGTTCCCGCCGGCACGGCGGATCCTGCTCCCCGACCGCCTCACCTATTGCGGCGGCCCGTCGCTGCCGGAGGCGCTGCGCTGGCTGGCGAGCGAATTCCAGCGCGTGACGCCCTGACGCTCATCCCGTTTCGGGCGAGGACGGCTTGCCGCGGAAATTGTTCCAGGCGCGGACGAGACGGACGGTGGCACGCCGGTTCCAGCGCCTGATGCGGTGGCTGTCGATCGCGAGCACCAGCAGGCCGGCGGGAACCATCCAGAAGCCGAGCACCGGCAGGAAGCCGAAGATGCCGCCGAAGATGAGCCCGCCGCCAACCGCCGTCCGGGCGAGGCGATTGCCGGGAACCGAAACGCGGCGGCTGAAGATGCGGATCGTCGCCATCGCTCGCAGTCACCCCCGGCCGTTGGCGCCGCCGATGGGCGGCTCCAACGCAAGTGTGCGTGCTCGGTTCCGCAAAAGCAAGGCGACGCGGCCGGTCCGGGATGCGGCGGCGCGGCCCTCGCCCGCGCCCCGCCGGCTTTGCCCTTGGCAATCATTCGGCCGCTTTGCTATAGCCCGGCAGGCGCCGCCATAAGCGCCGATCCCCGGTAGCTCAGTTGGTAGAGCAGACGGCTGTTAACCGTCGGGTCGCTGGTTCGAGTCCGGCCCGGGGAGCCAAATTGAAACAGGTGATTGGCGGCGATTAACGAAGCCCGTTTTCCTGACGGTTGGTGTTTGGGCATCACTCTGGGCATCAGCGCGAAGCCTCGTCAAATGCGCAACATCACCGGAGTGACGCCACTCATTCATCGTCACGGTCGAAGAAAAAATCGTCGCCCGCACCGATGGGGTCTCCGACCCTCAAATGAGGCCGCAGCCCGTTGATTTCAGTGAGCCTTCCGGATGGAACATAGCTGCCTTCTTCAGCCGGCTCCATGCCGTACTTGGCGAACCACAGCATCGCTACCAATTCCTCCTGCTGCTCTATGGCTGCGCGCAATTTCGCTTCTTCAGACTGGCGCTCCTCGACGCGCCTGAACAATGCGCTGGAGAGACCACTATACTCCGCCTCCATGATTTGGAGGGCCCGAAGCGTTCGTCGGTTCAAGTCCCACAACGCGATCCCGAGCACAACGATCGCGATAGCACAAAACGTCAGCATGGGACGTGCCCCCGCCAAGGGTTCGTTTCACTGCGCAATCCTGATCGTTATTCTTTAGCGAACCGATAACCCGCTTTTCTCTCCGGCGCGTGCTGGTCCCAAATCATGCCACTCACCGAGCCTGAGCGTAAACGTCGTTTACCGGATCGCCTTTCTCCACCTTCGTCACTGTGGCCTTTGCCCATGCAAGATACTGGCCCTCCTTCGGCGTCGGCTCATACTGCGGCGCAGTGAGTGGCGCTGTTCTGTTCATAAGGTCAGTCACGATGAGCCGGTACGGCATTAGCGGCCTCCCTCAAACCTAAAATCGCCCCACCTTAACCAAGCGCACGATCGCCCTTTGGCCTAGGGCTCGACGAGCCCGCCGTCCGCCGGGGCTTGCTCAGCCGCTGAATTACCCTCGGCCCGATCGCGGATCGTAGCTGCGTCCGGGTTTGTTCATCTCGTCTTCCGCATCGGCCTGGCCGGTGAAGGTCAGGTACATCAGCACGAGATAGACCACGGGAATGACCCCGACCACGACGAAGGCCAGAACCGGCGCCGTCTCGGATTCGAGCGTGGCGAAGGTGTATGTGACATAGACGACGGCCGACAGGATGACCGCGAAGCCAATCCACCAGGGCAGAAGCGGGTTTCGTCGGCGTGCGGGCGATGTGGCCATGTCCGGTTCCCTGCGCTGTTCGGCCGGTCGACGATACATCAGTCCGCCCGGCGGTTCGAGCCCGCAACGTCCGCCGGCGGGTGGCCCGTCGGGAACGTGGAGCGCGTTCGCCGCACCGCACACGCCGCCGCAACACGCCGATGTTCGCCGCACAAAAACCGTGGACCACGCGACGTTCCCGCCGTTCAGCCGGCAACCGAACTGCTAGGCAGGGCGTTCCCGGTAAGCGACGATTCGGGGTCGGAGCTCGGCACATGGGGAAACTGATCGCCGCGGCGCTGGCTTCGGGTCTTTTCGCCGCGCCGGCGGTCGCGGATGCTGCGGGCGCGAATCTCGCCCTCGGCGTTTTCAATCTCCAGTTCGAAAGCCGCGGCATGGCGGTTCTGTCATCCGGCAACATGCTGCTCGAGGGCGGATTCATTCATGCCTATTTCCGCAACGCGAGAACGGCCGCCGGCCCGTTCGCCGGCTACGAGGGCGTCGGCGACGGGGGCGGCGGGCTGACCAACACCTTCCAGATCGGCCTTGAGGCGCAGTTCTTCGTCAATGCGCTGACCGTCTATCTCCAGGCCGCCTACCTGAATGTCAGGGACGGCATGATTTCGGCGTCCGGCTGGTTCGCGCGCGGCTCGCTTCGCGCCTTCCCGAAGGACAATGTCAGGCTCGAAGCCGGCGCGCGCTTCCTCGCCTACCAGTCGGTCGCCATTTGGACGGTCATGCTCGAGGGCGAGTACCAGTTCCCGGGCCGGGCCATCTCCACGATGGCGACGCTGCGCTCGACGATCGATCCCGGCGGCGGCCAGGTGTTCTTCACCACCCTCTTCGGCGTCCGCCTCCATTTCGGCCGGGGAACGCTCGCCGACCAGACGGCACCGATGAATGTCTGGCCGCTGGTGCTCTGATGGCGCCGGCCGGTGGCGGCGAGCCGTTGGACCTTGTGCACATTGAGGCCGTTTCCGGCCGGCCGGAGCTTGATGCACCGGTGACCGCAAGCTAAGCCTCAGGCCAATTCTCGCCCGCCCTTTCCGAAAGACCGGAAGGCACTTTTCATGCCCGGCTCCGTCATCGACGCCATCGGCGGCACGCCCCTCATCCGTTTGGCCAAGGCGTCGGAGGAGACGGGCTGCGAGATCCTCGGCAAGGCCGAGTTCATGAACCCCGGCCAATCGGTCAAAGACCGCGCCGCGCTGTTCATCATCCGCGATGCGCTCGATCGCGGGCTGGTCGCGCCCGGCGGCGTCGTCGTCGAGGGGACGGCGGGCAATACGGGGATCGGCCTTGCCCTCGTCGGCAACGCGCTCGGCCTCCGCTCGGTGATCGTCATCCCGGAAACGCAGAGCCAGGAGAAGAAGGACGCGCTCAGGGTCATCGGCGCGACGCTGATCGAGGTCCCGGCGGTGCCCTATGCCGACCCCAACAACTACGTGAAGCTCTCGGGCCGGCTCGCCGAGCAGCTCGCGAGGACGGAGAAGGGCGGCGCGGCCTGGGCCAACCAGTTCGACAATACCGCCAACCGCCGGGCGCATGTCGAAACCACGGGCCCGGAGATCTGGGATCAGACCGGCGGCAAGATCGACGGCTTCGTCTGCGCCGTCGGCACCGGCGGGACGCTCGCCGGCACCGGCCAGGCGCTCAAGGCGCATAACCCCGGCATCGTCATCGGGCTAGCCGACCCGATGGGGGCGGCGCTCTACAGCTATTACACCACGGGCGAACTCAGATCCGAGGGCTCGTCGATCACCGAAGGAATCGGCCAGGGGCGGATCACCGCCAACCTTGAAGGCGCGCCGGTCGACGTCGCCTACCAGATCCCGGACGAGGAGGCGCTGCCGATCGTGTTCGACCTCCTGATCCACGAGGGCATCTGCGTCGGCGCTTCGACCGGCATCAACGTCGCCGGGGCGATCCGCCTCGCCAGAGAGCTCGGCCCCGGCCGCACCATCGTCACCATCCTTTGCGACTACGGCACCCGCTATCAGTCGAAGCTGTTCAACCCGGCCTTCCTGCGCAAGAAGGGCCTGCCCGTCCCGCCATGGATGGACAAACCGGTAGCGATTGCGCCGCCCTTCATTTGACACAGGGCGCCGGTTGAACCTCGGCGCCGGCGGCCGACACCGGTATCGACGGCGATGCCCGCAGAAAGCGAAGTGTAACCGATGGCAAAATCGCCAGGGAAACCCGGCCGCGCGACGCGGCTCGTCGGCGCGGGCCGAGGCAAGGATCTCGCCGGCCCGTTCGTCAACCCGCCGGTGGTGCACGCCTCAACGGTGCTGTTCGACTCCGTCGCCGAGATGCATTCCGGCGACGCCAAATATGTCTACGGCCGCCGCGGGACGCCGACGCTGAACGCGCTCGCCGGCGCGATCGCCGAACTCGAAGGCGCAGCCGGCACCGTGCTTTGTCCGTCCGGCCTCAGCGCCATCTCGACTGCAGTCCTCGCATTCGCATCGAGCGGGGATCATGTGCTGTTTCCCGACAGCATCTACCATCCGGCGCGGAAGTTCGCCGACGACGTGCTGAGGCGGCTCGGCATCGAGGTGACTTACTACGCCCCGGCGGACGCTAATGCCGCGGTTTCACAGATCAGACCGCAAACGAGGATCGTCTATGTGGAGAGCCCCGGCTCCTACACGATGGAGATGCAGGACGTCCCGGCGATCGCCGAAGCGGCGCACCGCTCCGGAGCAATCGTCATCGCCGACAACACCTGGGCGACGCCGCTCTACTGCCGGGTGTTCGATCTCGGCGCGGACGTGTCGATCCTTTCGGCGACGAAATATATCGGCGGCCACGCGGACCTGTTGCAGGGCACGGTCAGCGCCAACGCCGGCAACCTTGAGCGGCTCCGGCAATTCCACGGCACGATCGGGCTTTGCGTCGGTCCCGACGACGCCTATCTGGCGCTCCGCGGCCTGCGCACCCTGGAGATCCGCATGGAGCGCCACCGCCAATCGGCGCTGAAGGTAGCCGAGTGGCTGGCCACGCGGCCCGGGATCGCGCGCGTGCTCCACCCGGCGCTGGCGAGCGATCGCGGTCACGCCATCTGGCGGCGGGACATGAGCGGGTCGTCCGGCCTGTTCTCGTTCGTCTTCGACGGCGGGACGGAGCGCGACGCGGCGGCGGTGCTCGATGCGTTGCAGCTCTTCGGCCTCGGCTATTCCTGGGGCGGCTACGAAAGCCTTGCGACAATCGGCAGCCACGGACTCCAGCGTTCGGTGTCGGCGCCGCCGGCGGAAGGACCGCTGGTGCGTCTGCATGTCGGGCTCGAAGATGCCGACGATTTGATCGCCGATCTCGACCAGGCCTTGCGCCGGTTTCGGCAGAAGTAAGGCCGGGCGTTAACGACGTTCTTCATTTGGTCGCAATCCGGGCGCCGAATCCGATCAATGGATTTGGATAGGAGGACCGTCCTATGTCGAACCATGAATATCTGGACAAAGTCGTGCAGTCCGGGCCGATGCATGAAGTGGTCGGCGTGGTGCATGACCGGCGCTCGCTCGAAGCGCTCGAAGAGCGCCTGATGGAATCGGGCTTCGATCGCGGCGACATCGACATCATGGCCAACGACGGCGAGGTCGACGGCACGGCGCGACCGGGCCGCGAGCGCAACAAGCGCGAGGCCGCCGACTACCGGCGGCACGAAGTCCTCACGTTCGACGACGAGGTCGGCGCCCATGTGCTCGCCTACGGCACGCTGATCTCGATCGGCAGCATCGGCGCGGCGATCCCGGTCGTGGCGTCGGGCGGCGCAGCTCTTGCCATTGTCGCCGCGCTGGTGGCCGGCGGGGCCGTCGGCGGCGGCGTCGGACGCTTCGTCCGCAACCGCCTCGTCGGATCGAGCGAGACCAGGAAACTGGAGCACGACCTCGCCGACGGCGGCATGGCCGTATTGGTGCGCGTCCTCGATCGGGCCGGCGAGTCGCGCGCGCTGACGGCGATGCGCGAATGCCGCGCCGACGCCGTCCACGTTCATGACGTGGAGATGATGAAAACGCTGCACGGCATTCCGCTCGCCGCGATGATGCCCGATCCCTGGCTCGGAAATAAGCGGCTCGGCGGATAGTTTCAGCCGGTGCGGGTCCGGCCGCCCAGGGCGGCGAACGGCGCTGCCAAGAGCCGGGCCCAGCTACGCCTTCGCGCTGCGCAGGCTGCGCGGCTCCGCGGGCGGATCCAGCCGCGTTCGTCGAAACGGAAGGCAACGCCGCGGCGGGCGAGCGACCGCGCGACCAGATAAGCGATGCCTCCGCCAAGAGCGAGGCCGGCGACGGCGTCGCTCGGATAATGGGCTCCGACGAAGACACGGCTAAAGGCGATGAGCAGCCCGGCAACGACGATCGGAACGCGGAACCGCGGGAAGATGAGCGCCCCGACCATGAGAGCGGCTCCCGCAGTCGTCGCATGGCCGGACGGAAAGCTCGCATTGGCATAGTCGAAATTGAAAGCGTCGAAGGCGAGCCAGCCGTCTTCCTCGAAACGCGCGGGCCGGCTGCGGCCGATGATTTGCTTCAGCAGATTGACGGCAATCGCGGCTGCGGCAACGGAGATGAAGGCGTAGCCGATGAGGGCGGCGATCTCCGCCCACGCCGCCCGCAGCCGGCGATCGACCGTCCCCCATGCTCCGAGGGCGAGGACGATCAGTGCGACGCCAGTCGGCACCAGATACCAGTCGGATTTGCCGGCGCCGGTGACCGTTTGGAACACCGAGGCAAGCCAGTCGGGCAGCGCCGCCGCCCACGCCGGCGAGCGGCCGTCGAGCAGAATCGCCGTCAGCAGGATCGCCGCGGCCGACGCCGCCGCAAAGATCAGCCGGGGCGCGGGCCGGAAGCCGCTGCGCGGCCGCCGAGGGCGTCTCAGCACCGCCCACGCCGCGCTCAAATTGGAACCCAGGCGACTACGCCAAGGGCGCACGGCGCCCGTTGCACGTTCCGGTCGGGCTCGCGCCGATCGAACTCGCTCGGTCATCGCTCCTCTGTCGAGCGCACGCTCAATTAAAGGTCACTCCCGGATCTCGACCTTTCCGTATGACGGCTTGGAGGCTATCCGGCGATTCGACGGGCGCACCGAATGCCGACATTATCTCGCCGATCCTCCCCTCCGAACGAAAGCGGGAACCTTTCGTCCGTCGGAATCGATGGCGGCGGTCCGCAACCCCGCATTCAAATCAGCCGCTCGGCTCTAGGCTTCCCGCACCGCATTCGGTGCTTCTCCCACTTGCCGTGCGAGTTCGGAGAAGGTCGAAAGGGATCCGGTCCTTGATTGCTCGATGGCGCGCTGCAAGAAGCGGATCGGGAAGGTGACGGCGTCCCGATTGGCCGCGGAGACGTCATGGCTGTCGCGCCCGGCGACAGCCGATGCCTCGCTGAGCGCTCCGCTGATATCGTCGGCCGTCAGCAAGCCGCGCCTCACCAGCACCGCGTTCATGGCAGCGAAAGCCAAATAAAGCCCTTCCAGTTGGAGATTGGCGGTGTTCATGACGGATATCCTTTTTCCTCGATAAGACGGAAGGAACAGCGGGCGGTTCGCCTCTCTTTGTGGTCGTCGCGTTCGTGCGGGTTGTGTTCCGGCGAGAGGATACCACGCCGGACCGTCAACCAAGCTCGAAGCGCAGGGGTAACTGAAATTACGACGGTCCGCCGGGCCGGACACAAAGGTCCTTGGCGACCCCGGGAGGACTCGAACCTCCGACCAACAGCTTAGAAGGCTGCTGCTCTATCCAGCTGAGCTACGGGGTCGTTAACGTGGAGTCTTCACGAACCGCCGCCGGGATCAATGCGTCCACGGAAACCGGCGATTGGTCCGGAAATTGTCCGAATAGGATATCGGCCGTCTCTTGCGGTCATGCTCGGCATCGACCTCATAGGGGATGCCCATCCGCTCGGCGTAGGCGATAGCCTGGTCACGAGTGTCGAAGGTCAGGCGGATCTGCTGCTTCATGTCGGCCGCCGAGGTGTAGCCCATCAGCGGCTCCACCGAACGCGGCTCCTCGGCATCGAAGACCAGCACCCAGCGTACGATCTTGCCGCGCCCCGATTGCATCGCGGTCTTGGACGGTCGATAGATGCGAGCCACCATCACTTGCTCACCCCGTGCCATAGGGATTCTTCTTGGTCGGGGCAGCAGGATTCGAACCTGCGACCCCCTGCTCCCAAAGCAGGTGCGCTACCAGACTGCGCCATGCCCCGAACCGAGGATTCTGGGGGCTGGAGTTAGGCACTTTTCGGCCCCGTGGCAAGCAAGCGGCCCGAATCGTCAGTTCACCGGCGGGAAGCAGATCGCCGTGCCCCCGGTCCTGCCGGGCGCGCGCGCCAGATCGACCCTGTCGCCGGGTTCGAGCCCGATGCGCGCCGCGGTCCCGCCGTTCAGCTCCAGGACGTAGCGCACGGGGCCGGCGGCGGGCACACCTTCGAGCGACAGCGGCGTGGTGTCCTCGGCAATGTTGACGACCTCGCCGCTTGCGCGGATGAAGACCATGTCGAGGGGTATGAGCGTATTGCGCATCCAGAACGAGATGCCGGGACGGTCGGCCTCGAAGTCGAAGACCATGCCGTGGTCGGCCACCATCTCCGTCCGGAACATCAGTCCGCAGGTCCGCTCTGGCTGCTCGATCGCCCATTCGACGGTGAAGAGGTGGCTGCCGCTATCGGTGTGAATGGTGACGCAGTCGGTATCCGCGGGGCATGCGCCGTCGTCTTCGCCGAGCGTGGCGACGAGCATCCACAGGAGGCCAGCCAAGGCCGCCGCGACAACCAGGATCGCTAGAAATGGCGGTGGTGTTGCCGGCGATGCGGCCGCATGGGGACCCGAACGCGCCATGGTCGACTCGTCAGTGCGAGGACGGCACCCCGCCGCCGCCGTCCGGCCGGATCTCGGCCGCCATCAGCCCCTTCGGCCCGTCGCCGAAGCGAACGAGCACCGTCTGCCCCGGCCGGAGTTCGGTCAGGCCGAACCGGCGAAGGGTCTCCATATGGATGAAGATGTCCTCCGTCCCCTCGCCGCGGGTGACGAAGCCGTAGCCGCGCGTCCGGTTGAACCATTTGACGATGACCCGCTCAAGGCCGCTCGACGGAACGACTTCGGCGTGCGTGCGCGCCGGCCCCTTCTGCGATGGATGGATCGCGGTGGATTCGTCCATGCTCAGGACGCGCACAGCCTGAAGGCCCTTCGACCGGTCCTGCACCTCGCAGGAAATCTGCGAGCCCTCATAGGCCGTCTGATAGCCGTCGCGGCGCAGGCACGAGACGTGAATCAGCACGTCCGGCATGCCGTTGTCGGGCACGATGAAGCCGTAACCCTTCGCGACATCGAACCACTTAATGACACCGGATATTTCGATAAGCTCGGCGGGAGCCTCATCCTCGAACTCGTCGAGACGAGCCCCCTCCTCAGAGAGCTTGGCCCCCATACGCGCCCCCGTTGCATCCAGCCCGTGATGCATTGCGATACCGCATTTCGAATCAAACTTCAGAATAGCATCCGTCCGTGGAGTTACCAGCGCAAAACGATGCACGCAATTGCCCGTGATGATTGTTGCTTTGGATTCAAAACTCTGGCCTGTGGGAGTCGCGGTGCGAAGCAACGCTTGCGCCGGCGATTCGATGACGCCATCGCCGCACCTCGCCCGTTCGGCGCACCGCGCACGCGTCCGGGCGCCGTCGCCGACCGCGCGCCGATCGCGCGGCATCCGGCTCTGCAACAACCGCCGCCAGCGAGCGGGCCCGGCGCCAATGCGAGACTTGGCGCGCGCAACGCCCTTGGCACCCCATGCGGGCGCCACTATAAGCGGCCCACGGCCCCCCGCGCCCTTCGTCTAGCGGTCCAGGACGCCGCCCTTTCACGGCGGAAACACGGGTTCGATTCCCGTAGGGCGCACCAGAAAACCCAGATTCGACGCCGGTTTCCGGCAGGGTGTTGGCGGCGCACGGCCGGCCGCTCGGGTCCAACTTGAACGGCGCCCAAGCGATGACGTATCGTGCCGGCCAGCGAGGGAGTAGCCCGATGAGCACCGCGACCCTGGACCGCAACGAGAACGTCATCATCGATGACATGCACCTCCACTTTGTCCGCGAGTATTACGTCAAGGACATCAGTGTGTGCGACAGGCTGATCGACCTGTTCAAAACCGCAAAGAAACTCGGCTTCACCGGGCCAGGCCGCACCGGCAACTACCAGATCAACAAGAGCATCAAGGACAGCGAGGACTTCGCCGTCGAGGCGTTGCCCGGCGGGCACCCCGAGATCCCGTCGCCGAACGAGTCCGGCTACAACGACGTGATGAGGCAATTCGTCGACTTCATCCCGCGCTACTACGAGGATGTCGACGCGTCGTGGAAGCAGGAGATCGAGTTCAAGAACCTGCCGCACTTCCAGCACTATAAACCCGGCGGCGGGTATCACGCGTGGCACTGCGATGCGACGGGGGAAACCGTCAATCGCCATCTGGTGTTCCTGCTCTATCTGAACGACGTGCCGGGCGGCGGCACGGAGTTCAGGGGCTCGAGCTATGTCTGCGAGGCGAAAAAGGGAAAGGTGCTGATGTTCCCGGCCAATTTCTGCTACCCGCATCGCAGCCAGATCAGCCAGACGCACGAGAAGTTCATCCTCACCGGCTGGGCGACCCCAGTGGTGCGCCAGCGGTAGAACCTGCCCCTCGCATCCCCCTCCTCTTTCTCTCGCTCGATCCGGACTGCGTCGTCGCGGTCACGTTTGCGTGCGGCCGCTCTTTGCCGCTCTACGCGTTCGGAGATTCGGCATAGCCTGCCCGCCCGAAGCGCAGTTCTTGGGAGGTGGCAATGGCTTCACTGAGGGCGTTGTCGGGCATCGTCGCGGCCGGTTTCGGTCTCGCCGCAATGGCGGCTTCGGCGC
>CAYOBK010000011.1:0-5072 GCA_964402275.1 uncultured Bauldia sp. | reverse complement strand
GACGATGCCGCCGGCCGTGGCAAACAGGAGGGTCCGGTCGAAGGCCACGCCGATGCGGCCGGAAAGCGTCGCGTACCAGCCGTAAGTCGCGGCACCCTCGTCGTCGGCCAGATTGCCGTCGCCGTCGACGTCGAGCGTATTGGCGAAGAACGCGTCGCTGAGACCGAGATAACCCCCGGTGGCCTCGGCCCCGACGACGAACCGCCCCGACTGATAGTTGTAGCCGAGCGTGACCCCGCCGAGGACACCCCGCGGCGTGAGCCCGAGCGCAACCGGAACGGCCCCCTCGTCGAAGGCGCCGCCGGCTCCGCCAGCCGGATCATTGGTCGCGGTCGTAACCCCGGCGCCAATACCGCCGAAAATGCCCACATAGGGTCCGCCCCAGGTGAACATGGCCGGCGGAATCGCGGCCGGGTCGGCCGCCAGGGCTCCTCCGCAGAGTGCCGCCAGCGTCACACCGGCCAATAGGACTCGTCTCATACCGCCTTGTCCCGAGCCTCGCAGAGACCCAGTAGTCTGCACCGTTTAGTCTAGGTATCGGGTAGTTAAGGGTCTATAGCCGCCCCGCAACATGGAGAAACAAAGGCAAGGGGTCGGCCAAGGCGCTCGACGGATTCCCTAAGCTTCTAGAGCGTCAGCCTTTTTCTTCCCAGCGACCGTTCGCATTCTGTTGCCAATATGTCGCGTCGTGGCCGTCCTCGCGAGATTGTTTCCACCAATTTCTCGCTGCCTCGACCGCCGCCGGATCGTTGCCGTCGAAAAGAATCGCAATCCGCCGATAGCCTTCCAAGACCTCCGGAGCGGCACCGTCGACAAAGAAGCGGATTTCGGCGCCGTTGGCGTTCGACGAATCGCTGGCCAGGAGGATCGGCTGCTCGGCCGCAGCGTCGCCGGCGGCCAGACCGTGCGGGAGAAAGGCGTCGTCGCGATATGTCCAGAGGTGGGCGTCGAGCGCCTCGGCCCGCTCTTGAGAGCCGGTTTGAACAGCCGCACGCCAACCACGATCGAGGCAGCGTTCAAGGAGGCCGGGCAAGACATCCTCAAGCGGCCGCCGCTGAAGGTGGTAGAAAAGGACCTCCGCCATCAGCCTTCGTATTTGGCTGAAATCAGCCGTTCGAGCAGTTGTACCCCGAATCCGGACCCCCAGGACTCGTTGGTCTCCGTGGCGGGCGAGGCCATCGCCGTGCCGGCAATGTCGAGATGCGCCCACGGCATGTCCTTGGCGACAAAGCGCTTGAGGAACTGCGCCGCGGTGATCGATCCCGCATCGCGCCCGCCGATGTTCTTCATGTCGGCGACCTTCGATTCGATCAACTTGTCGTAAGGCTCCGCGAGTGGCATGCGCCAAACCTTCTCGCCACTCGCCGTTCCGGCCGCCGACAGGGCGTCGGCAAGGGCGTCGTCGGTGGCGAACAGCCCGGCGTGATGGTGGCCGAGGGCGACGATGATGGCGCCGGTCAGCGTCGCAAGATCAATCATCGCCGCCGGTCCGAGCTTTTCCTGCGCGTAGTGGATGAGATCGGCCAGAACCAGGCGCCCCTCGGCATCGGTGTTGAGGACCTCGACGGTCTTCCCGGCCATCGACGTGACGATGTCCCCCGGCCGCTGGGCGTTGGCGTCGGGCATGTTCTCCACCAGGCCGACGATGCCGACAACATTGGCCTTTGCCTTCCGCTTGGCGAGGGCCGCAATGGTCCCCGCCACGGCGGCCGACCCACCCATATCGCCCTTCATGTCCTCCATGCCGGCGGACTGCTTGATCGAGATGCCGCCGGTATCGAACACCACCCCCTTGCCGACGAGGACCAGCGGCTTCGAGCGCGCCTTGCCGCCGTCCCATCGCATGATTACGACCCGCGGCGGCCGCGACGCCCCCTGAGCGACGCCGAGCAGCGCGCCCATCTTCAGGCGGTGAAGATCCTTCTCGGTCAGGACTTCTACCGCGACGCCAATTTTTTCCAGCGCCTTCAGCCGCGCGGCAAGCTCGACGGGCCCGAGGTGATTGGCCGGCTTGTTGACGAGGTCGCGCGCCAGGAAAACGCCTTCGGCGACTGCCGAGCGGATCGACCAGCTACGGCGCACCTTCGCGGCGTCCTCGACCGCAATGGCAATCGCGGGCGGCGGCCGCCGGGTCTCGGCCGCGCCGTTGTCGTTGCCCGGCGTGCTCTTGTACTTGTCGAAGCGGTAGGAACGCAGCACCATGCCAAGGCAGAATTCGGCAGCCGCATCAACGGGTTTGCCGTCGGGCCTTTCGAGCAGCACGGTGACGTCCGAGCCCTTGGCCACCGCGTGATAAGCCACGCCGCCAAGCCGCCGCCAATCGTCCTCCACCAGCTCGCTGACCGCGCCGAGACCGACCAGGACCAGCCGATCGACGCCCTCGATGTCGGGGGCAAGGAGGCTCAAAACCGTCCGGACCTTACCCTTGAAGTCGGCCTCCTTCGCGGCGCGCTGGATAAGCTTTTCCGCCTTGAGCGCCCGCCCCTGCGGCCCGAGCCGAAGATCCTTGTCCGTAAAGGCGACGACGACACGGCGCGGCCTGCCGCCCGGCGCAATGAATGTCAGCTTCGGGGCAAGACTCATGAACTCCTCGGTTTTCCAGACGGATCGGATGAAAGGACAAGTAATAGCGAGGCTTGCCGCCAATCAAGCCGAGGACGCCGATTATGGCAAGGCCGGCCCGGACCTCGTCCTGAAGGGCCGATTCAGCTAAGATTCGCCGGCTGAATCACGTCATGCTCGCGGCCGGCTTGATGAACGTCCTACACCGCTACGTCTTCCGCCGCCTCTTATCAGCGTTTCTCATCGCCGCTCCGGCACTGACCATCAGCATCTGGCTGACCCAGGTCCTGCCGAAGCTCAATCTCGTGACCGATCGCGGCCAGAGCTTCGGAATTTTCCTCGAAGCAGCCGCGCTCGTGTTGCCTCCGATGATCATGATCATCGCTCCGGCCACGATGCTCATCGTCGTGATCACGACCATCAACTGGCTCAATGCGGACTCCGAATTCGTCAGCATTGGAGCCGGCGGCGGAGCGCCTTCGATCCTGCTCCGGCCGGTGCTCGCCCTGGCCGTGCCGGTTGCCCTGGTCGCGGCCGCGTGCTCCCTCTACGTCAATCCGATTGCGGCGATGGCCGGCGCCTCATTGGTCGCGGACGTGAATGCGAATGTCATCGCGACGCTGATCAAACCCGGTCAGTTTCAGGATCTCGGCGAAGACGTCGTGCTACAGGCGGCCGCGATCCATGCCGACGGCACGCTAGAGGGCATTTTCGTGTTCGATCGTCGCCAGGCCGACGAAACCGTCGCCTACATCGCCAATGCCGGGGCGATGGTCGAGAACGAGTTTGGCCAGTTTCTGCTGATGCAGGACGGCGTCATCCAGCGGCGTTCCACCCAGGCCGACTCGGTGTCGACGATTCAATTCCGCTCCTACGCCCTCGACCTGACGACGCTCGGCAGTCAAGCCGTCGCCGACAGCGTCCGCCCGAGCGAACGAGGTCTTGGCTACCTCCTCGATCCCGATCCCGAAGATCCGGTCTATCAGGCCAATCCCTACCGGTACACGGCAGAGCTGCACAACCGTATCACCATGCCGCTCTATCCGATTGCGCTGGCGTTGTTGCCGCTGGCGATGCTCGGCGGCATTCGTTCGGCCCGCCAGGGAAACGGCAGGATGTCCGCCGCCGCCTGGATCGTCAGCGCCGCCGTCTTGGTGACCGGCATATCGCTCCAGGGACCCCTGGAGAAGCGTCCGCTGCTCGCGGCGGCGACCTATGGTTTGCCGATCGGCGTCATCGCCCTGTCTCTCATTTTCATTTGGTCCGGAAGACATCTGCCGTCGTTCGGCCGCCGGCGCGACTTGCGCGCGCGCACCACCGGCTCCGCGGGCGGAAACCGATGACGCTCGGCAGGACCATTTCCCGACATGTCGGCTGGCAGATGGCGAAATGGATCGCCCTGATCTTTGCGGTCTTCATCTTCCTGATGATGTTGATCGACTTCACGCAGCTGGTGCGCCGGATCGGGAACAGCCTCGACCTTCAGACTGCGTTGGCTATCGCGGCGCTGCGTGGTCCCGCCACGGCGGAATCGGTCATGCCGCTGGTGGTCCTGTTCGCCGCGATGGCGGCGTTCTTCCAGATGAATCGGCGCCTCGAACTGACGGTCACGCGGGCCGCGGGCCTGTCCGCATGGCAGGTGCTCATCCCCGCGAGCGTGGTCGCCATGATCGCCGGCGTGCTTGTGTCGACCGTCTACAGTCCCGGCGCCGCGGCCCTGCGCGAATTGTCGGTGTCGATCGGCGGTTTTGCCGGCGGCAATGCGGGCGTTTTCAGTGGTGGTGAGGTTTGGCTGCGACAGACGGGACAGGACGGACCATCGATCATCGGCGCGGAACGGACCGCGCAGCAGGGAACGGTGCTCGCCGGTGTCACTGCTTTCCTGTTCGATGATGGCGGCACCTTTCAGCAACGGATCGATGCGGAATTGGCGGAACTCGTCGACAATGAGTGGGTGTTCGAGCGACCGACGATAACGCCCACAGGCGGAGCGCCGTTTATTGCCGACGAATTCCGCCTCCATACGAACTTGTCGCTGATTCAGATTCGAGAGTCCCTCGCCGACCCCGCAACGATCTCGATGTGGCGCCTTCCGGAACTGATCGCCGTGGCCGAGGCTAGCGCGCTTCCGGCCAATGGCCTGCGGCTTCGCTGGCACGAGTTGGTGTCGTTGCCGCTGTTGCTGGCCGCCATGGTCCTGGTCGCCGGCATGTTTTCCCTTCGATTTTCGCGAACGCTGCGCATCGGCCGATTGATTGCGATCGGCGCCATGACCGGCTTTGCCCTCTATGTCGTTCTGATGGTGTCCCGAAATCTCGCCGCCAGTGGCGTCGTGTCCGCGCCGATCGCGGCCTGGACGCCGGCGGTGCTGGCCCTGCTGATCAGCATTTCCGTGCTCCTGCGCGAGGAGGATGGATGACGGACGCCGTCGCCCGAACGAAGCTGCGGCTCCGTCTCGGATTGCGGATCCGAGGCGCGGCGATCGTTGTTGCCGTGCTCGCGGCGACGGC
>CAYOBK010000010.1:0-4238 GCA_964402275.1 uncultured Bauldia sp. | reverse complement strand
GCGCCAGCTGACGTCTAGATCGCCTGCTCGTCGGTTTCGCCGGTACGGATGCGAATCACCTGTTCGACCGTGGTCACGAAGATTTTGCCGTCACCGATCTTGCCAGTGCGTGCGGATTTGACGATCGCATCGATCGCCTGCTCCAGCAGGGTGTCGCTGATGACCACGTCCACCTTGACCTTCGGCAGGAAGTCGACCACGTATTCGGCCCCGCGATACAGTTCGGTATGCCCTTTCTGACGCCCGAATCCCTTGACCTCGGTAACCGTCAGCCCGGTGACGCCGATATCGGACAGCGCCTCGCGCACCTCGTCAAGCTTGAACGGCTTAATAATCGCCATGACAATTTTCATGTTCTCAATCCCCTTCGGTCAAATGGCACGGCCGTGGCGGCTTGGCGACGGCGATCGGACATCCCAGCGATCCGTTGTGCTCCGACACAATCAAACCCCGTGCCAACCTGCCGGAATCAGCCGGTTTCCCCCGCCCTTTGCCGGATCAGGCCTTGTTGCGCAACACTGGCGACCAGCCGTCCGTCGTTCGCAAAAATGTGGCCGTGGACCAGCCCGAGGCTCCCGGCCGCCGACGGGCTCTCCTGAACGTAAAGGTGCCATTCGTCCACTCTGAACGGCCGGTGATACCACAATGTGTGGTCGAGGCTGGCGATCTGCATGTCCGGGTCGAAGACCGTGCGGCCATGCGGGAAGAGCGCGGTATCGAGAAGGGTCATGTCGCTGGCGAAGGCCAGGATCGCGGCTTGCCGCAAGGGGTCCGAGGGCGGTTCGCCCGCGGCGCGGAACCAGACCTGATGGCGCGGCTCGATCGGCGCCCGGCTCCGGTACCGGTCGAGCCGCACCGGCCGCAATTCGATCGGCGCCGGCATTTCCCAATAGCGGCGAAGATAGGCGGGCGCCGCTGCCGCCAATGCGGCGCGCAGTGCCTGGCGGTCGGGCAGTTCCTCCGGGCGCGGAACGTCCGGCATCACCGCCGTCTGGTGTTCAAGGCCGGGCTCCGGCCGTTTGAATGAGGCGGTCGCGGTGAAGATCGTGACGCCGTCCTGCCCGGCCCGTACCGACCGCGCAGCAAACGTGTTGCCGTCGCGGGTCCGCTCGACCGCCAAATCGATAGGGACGGCGAGCCTTCCGGCCTGAAGAAAATGCCCGTGCAGCGAATGGATCTCCCGGCCGTCCACGGTTGCGCCCGCCGCCACGATCGCCTGGGCGAGGATCTGGCCGCCGAAGACCCAGGGAAGGCCGACGTCGAGGTTGCGGGCGCGGAAGCGGTTGCCGTCCGACGCCTCAAGGTCGAGAATTGACAGGAGATTGGCAAGCGCGGGCATGTCGGCCTTGGCGGCGGATGCCGGCGTTGTCGGCGAGGGGAAGGAGCGGAGTCAAGCGGGCGATGGCAGACACAGACGTTCTCATCGCCGGCGGCGGCATCGTCGGCATGGTGCTGGCGGCCGCGCTCCGCCAGTCGGCGCCGGACCTCGCGGTCACTCTGGTCGAGCGGGATGCAGGCGCGGCGACCGGCGACGGCCGCGCGTCGGCGATCGCCGCGGCGGCGAAGCAGATGCTCGAAGCGCTGGGCGTGTGGCCGCGTCTGATCGATGAGGCGCAGCCGATCACGGACATGATCGTCACCGACAGCCGCGAAAGCGACGTCGTGCGGCCGGTGTTCCTGACCTTCGACGGCGCGCTGGAAGACGGCGAGCCGTTCGCCCACATGGTGCCGAACGATGCGCTTCGAGCGGCGATCGCGGAGGCCGCGTCCGACGCCGGCGTGACTGTCGTTCGTCCCGACGCGGTTGCAAGCTTCGCAGTCGTTTCGAACACCGTCGAGGCGAGGCTGCAGGGCGGCCGCACCGTTGCCGGGCGGGTTCTAGTTGCGGCGGACGGCGTTCGTTCGGGGCTCCGCGACAAGGCCGGGATCAAGACGATCGGCTGGGACTATCCCCAGGCCGGGCTGGTGACGACGATTGCACATGAGCGGCCGCACAACGGCCGCGCGGAAGAGCATTTCCTGCCGGCCGGACCGTTCGCGGTGCTGCCGCTCCGAGGCAACCGCTCCTCATTGGTCTGGACCGAGTCGCGGGCAGAGGCGGCGCGGTTGACGGCGGCGCCGGCGCTCGATGCCGAGATCGTCAAGCGCCTTGGCCACCATCTCGGCGCAGTCAGGATCGACGGCCTGCTGCAATCCTATCCGCTGGGTCTCCGGCTGGCGCGCGACTTCGTCAAGCCGCGCTTCTGTCTCGTCGGCGACGCGGCGCACGCGATCCATCCGCTGGCGGGGCAGGGCCTCAATCTCGGGCTTCGCGATGCCGCCGCGCTCGCGGAGACGATCGTCGACGCGCACCGGTTGGGGCTCGACATCGGCCAGCTCGACCTACTCGAGCGCTACCAGGCCTGGCGGCGCTTCGATACGGCGGAGATGGCGGCGCTGACCGACGGGCTCAACCGGCTGTTCTCCAACGACAACCCGCTGCTCCGCTTCGCGCGGGATTTCGGGCTCGGCATCGTCGACCGGCTGCCGTTCCTCAAGCGCGCGATGATCGGCGAGGCGGCCGGCCGGGCCGGCGAGACGCCGCGCCTTCTCCGCGGCGAGGCGATCTAGCCTTTCACCCGCTTCAACTGGGCCCGCATGATGTCCCGCGAGCGGGAGAAGTAGTCGACGAAGGCGGCAATCTCCGCGTCGCTGTAGTCGTCCGCCAAGGCGGTCATCGCCCTGGCAAGGGGACGATAGAACGGCTGCAGTCTTTCCAGCCCGTCACGCCGTACCGTGATGAAGACGCGGCGGCGATCCTCGCGGTCCCGCTCGCGGCGGACGAACCCTGCCGCCTCCAGCCGATCGACGATTCCGGTTACCGCGCCGGACGTCAGACCGGTGGCCTTCGCCAGGTCGCCGGCCGTCATGCGGCCGCCCATCGTCAGTATGTCGAGATACTCGATGTCGGCGCTGCCGAGGCCGACCTTGGCGGCGACGGTGGCGGAGAACATCTGGCCGAGGGCGCTCGCCTCGCGGATCACCCGGTTGAGCGCCCCGAGCTTGGCCTGGCGGGTCGATTTCTCTTGCATGACGCCGAACACTACTATATCTTAGTGGCTAAGCAATATGGCAACTAAGATACATGGTCGCGGCGCACAGGAGATATGAGCGATGGCGATGGCGAAACGCGAACTGACACCGGAAGAGGAATGGCGCTACGCGGAGCCGGCAATGCGCTGGTATGGCTGGGGCTCGCCGGTGGGAGCCGGCCTGTTCGTGCTGGCCGCGAGCATCGGCGCAGCGGTGATCCGCTACGCCTTCTGGGGCTGAGCCGGTGGACGCGATTGCACCGGTCGCCCACCAGGCTGTAGAGCGGCCGAGGCGCGGCGGCGCGGCACGCGAATCCGAGGCGATGCGGTCGTCTGCCAACTCGCGTGACGGGACCTTGATCGGCTACCGCCGGCTTGGCACGGGACCGGGCGTGGTGGTGGTCCACGGCTCGATGGAGACGGCGGAAAGCCACATGCAGCTCGCCGAAGAGCTCGCCCGCAGTTTTGAGGTCTTTGTCATCGACCGCCGCGGACGCGGACTGAGTGGGCCGTTCGCCGCCGACCATTGCCTCGCACGCGAGGTCGATGATGTCGACGCCGTTCTGAAGGCAACCGGAGCGACACGCATTTTCGGCGTGAGCACGGGAGCGATCGTCTGTCTCGAGACGGGTCGCCGGCTGGACCACGTCCAGCAGGTGGCAGTCTGGGAACCGCCGCTGCCGATACGCGGATCAGTCGCCGTCGACTGGGTCGCGAAGTTCGATCGGAAGGTCGCGGAAGGCGATTTGGTGGCGGCCTTGGCAATCGCCACCAGAGGCACGCAACTGTTTGGCTCCGGCATGCCGAACTGGCTGCTCAAGATGATGATTCGCGTGATGGCGCGGGAAATGATCGCCCTCACGCCGACTTCCCACTACGACGCCCAGCTTGTCATCGAAACGACCGACCGATGGGAGGACTTTGCCGACGTCGGCGCCGATGTGCTGCTCCTTGGCGGGGGCAGGAGCCCGGCGTACATGAAGACCGCGCTCGGCGCGCTTGAGGACGTACTGCCGAGCGCCCAGCGCGTGGAGTTCAGGCGCCTGGACCATGGAGGCTCGGGAAACAGAAACTGGGGCGGACGGCCCGACCTGGTCGCGAGAGAACTCGAGGCGTTCTTCCGTCAAGGGGCTCCGCGCGGCCGCTCCGCCGTGAAAATCGACGCGC
>CAYOBK010000009.1:0-3521 GCA_964402275.1 uncultured Bauldia sp. | reverse complement strand
GTCCGCCAGCACGACATCATGCTCGGCGTCGGCGGGCTGCCCAAGGCCGGCGATCTCGAACGCGGCGCCGGCCACGACAATGACGACGGGACGAGCGCCGGCTACCGCGCGCGCTACCGGCACGCGATGGCGCGCTACGATCTTTGCCGCGCGGCGCTCGCCGACGCGGCGCGCGAGGACCGGATGGCGGCGGCGGTCACCGACGCCGTCGCGCTCAACGACTGGCCGCTCCCCGACCTCACGCCGTCACTCCGCATCGGCCTCAACCATCTGGCGCGGGCGCTGGGGATGCCGGCGGGGGGCTGGCTCGGGCCGGTCGTGCGGTGAGGGCGAGGCTTGGGGCGGCGGACAGCGGTGGCGACGAGTGGTGAACTCCACCAATCGTGTGCGAGCATCACGTGATTATGCTACCACCAGTTAGGTGACCCAGTACTTCAACGACAGCCCCATCGAGACCGCGGCCGACGACCGTTACGGCGTAGTTCCGTTCGCCAAGGCGCTCGCGAGAAGCATTCTCAAAATCAAAGACCCGGTAGGCACAACAATCGCCCTGAATGGTCAGCGGGGAATGGGGAAGAGCAGTGCCGTCAATCTGATACGAAGCGAGCTACAGAAGGAAGCGGACGATACGCTTATTGTAACGGAATTCAGGTGCTGGTGGTATCGCGGTGAGCAGGCATTGACGCTTGCGTTCTTCCAGATGCTAAACGCGGTCCTCCGCGACAAGTTGGGTGACAAAGTAAAAGATCTAATCCCAAAGATTGGACGTGGCCTTCTTCAAGCGGGTCCGGCGGTCGGCGCCGCCGCTGGGGGAATCGTTGCGGGATCGGTGGGAAGTGCAGCCGCTGGGGGCTTGGCAAACTTCGTGCAGAAGTTTTTCCCAGACGGCGATCCCATTGAGCATGCTTTTCAAAAATTGTCAGGCGTACTTCAGCAGGAGAGGCGACGCTTCTTAGTCATCATTGATGACATTGATCGCCTCAATCCAGAAGAGGCGCTGGGGATATTTCGTCTGGTGAAATCCGTAGGTCACCTCCCGAACGTTCTATACCTGCTATCCTTCGACCGTGCACTGGCGGATAAGACCGTTGCGGAAAGATATCCGTCTGAGGGACCTCACTATTTGGAAAAGATGCTGCAATTCCTGGCTTGATCGAGCTCGCCCTCAGTCGAATCCGAGGTGCCGCAGCCGAAGGATCGCTCTTACACCACCAGGACTTGGTGTACATACTTTACCGGTGGCGCGACCTCGCGGGAAGCGCCACTGAGGTAAGGGCGTGGACAGAGAAACTGCTGGCAAGAGACGACGCGCTTGTGGTTTTGGCCCAGGCATTTACGGGAGAGACGTGGTCCCAAGGAATGGGGATGTTTGGCAGTCTAGGCGACCGTGTTGCCATGCGGGACATTCGAGCACAAATCAACGATACCACAGATATTGTGAATGTCGGTTCATTTAGGGAGGCATTGGAGCGGTTGCTTGGCCGCGCTGATGCAACGCTGAATGACCAAGAACGCAGCATAGTTGTTGAGTTTCTGGCCGCTTGGGATCGTCGTCGGGCGGGCGAGGACTAGCTCGCTAAGGCGTTGCCCCGGCCGCCTCGACCAGTGCCAGAAGCCGCGCGGTCTCCTCCGCCGCGAAGCCGTCGACGAGCTCCGCCTCGGCGTCGACGATGGCGTCGAGCTCCGCCAGCAGCGCCTCGTATTCGATCGCGATCTCGCGGTCGTCGAACTGGACGCGCTCCGTCGCTTCGTTGAAGTGGTAGCCACCGGCGTTCGCGCCGAGCAGCGCGACGATCTCCTCGGCGAGGACGAGCCGCCGGTCGGCGAGGCCGAAGCGCGCGAGATAGAAGATGCGGTCGGCCTCGGCGCGCTGGATCGCGGCGTCGACGAAGACGAGCCGCGCCGAATCGGGGAGGGGCGTCTCGATCGCGGGGATCGCCTCGATTTCGGCGTCGAGGATCCCTTCCGCCGCGCCACGCGCGTCCTCGACCTCTTGCCTGAGCCCCGCGAGCCGATCGACGGCGCCGGCAACCGCCGCCGCGTCGGCCGCGTCCGGACCGTCGATGATCGCGACGACATCGTCCGGCCAGAGCCCTTGGAGCCGCTCCTCGATCCCGGCATTGGCGGTGGTACGCAATGTCTCGGCGGCGCGCACCAGAGTGCCCGCCTTGGTCTCGGTCGCGGCGATTACCGCGGCGGCGTTGTCGTCGCCGGCTTCCTCGATCGCGCGTTCGAGCGCGTTGAAATCGGCGACCGCGGAGATCTGCGGCCATGACGCGACGACGAGGCCGACGGCGGAGAGCACCAGCAGCAGATCGAGCCGGCCGGGGCGGCGGCGGGTGAGGGCGGCGTTCAGGAGCACGGCGATCGCGCTCGCGCCGACGATCGCGGCGGCGCGGAAGGCCAGCGTGACGAACCCTGACCAGGACGGATAGGCGTAAATGGTGAGGCCGAAGATGACGGCGAGGAGGAGCGCCAGCGCGATTCTGGTGGTGAAGCGTATCTCCATCTCGCGGGCGGAGCCTCCTTCTCAGGCGTCGGGATGGCCGGTGCCGAGCCGCCAGAAATCGATGACGAAGAAGATCGCCTGGCCGACGGCGAACATCAGCGCCATGCCGGCGGTCTCGCGCCCTGAAAGGACGATCGCGGTGGCGACGACGATGATGATGAAGGCGGCGCCGTGCGCGATCAGGAGCCGCATCGCGCGGCCGAGATTGCGGCCGAAGATCCAGAGGCCGAAGCGGAGCAGCGGCGTCAGGATGAACCATACCCAGAACAGCACCGCCGGGGCGGGAAATTCCATCGGACCCTCCGAAAGCCGGACCGCTCGCCCGCTATATGCCAGATCGCGTCGCCTCCGTCGCCCCGGCGGCCGCGACGATCAACGACATCCGGCGACGGCGGGGGCGCGCCCCACGCAATCCACCGCCGGCCGACGCCACACGCTGTTGACCGCCGGAGCGCGGCGGGCGATGACGAAATAGACGATGCGCCGAATGCGCCGGCCTGGAAGACGCCGGAACGGAGGCCGCACCGGCGTCTGCCAACGGCTCGCAGGCCCGCCGGGCCGGCGATCTTCTCCGCAGGAGGGTGAACGACCGCGCGGCCGGGTCATGCCGTCAACATCACGGATCGCGCCTGCGGATTGCCCCTTCCTGACGTGATTTGCTCCCGGCTGTCGACGCTTCGGCCGTGCGCGCCCGCCTCATTTCCACACCTCGTTGGTGCGCCGGCCGGGATTTCCACATGTCGCTGATTGCTGGTTTCGAAACGGCACAATTTCCGGTCGGCAGTGCGGGCCGCAAGGGGAGGACAACCGCGCGTCGAAGCGAACCGCGGAAGCGAAGAAATCAACCTCCCCCCTGTGGGGAGGTCGAAGGTCGCGAGCGGAGCGAGCGGGCTTCGGGTGGGGTAATGCCCACGGCCTGCCCCCTCCCGGAACCCGGCTCCCCGGATCAAAATCCGGGTCGCCGATTTTCCGACCTCCCCCACAAGGGGGGGGTGAACTGTGGTTATCGTCG
>CAYOBK010000008.1:0-5783 GCA_964402275.1 uncultured Bauldia sp. | reverse complement strand
AGGAGTTCTGGTCGAACTTACCGCCGGCGTGGAGATGGGTCATGATGACTTCGGCCGCCGACACGCCCTCGCCCTTGTGGATCTCGGTCGGGATGCCGCGGCCATTGTCCCTGACGGTCACCGAGCCGTCCGGATTGAGCGTCACCAGGATTTCGTCGGCATAGCCGGCAAGCGTCTCATCGACGGCGTTGTCGACGACCTCGTAGACCATGTGGTGGAGGCCGGAACCGTCGTCGGTGTCGCCGATATACATGCCCGGGCGGCGGCGAACCGCATCGAGGCCCTTGAGGACTTTGATCGATTCGGCGCCGTAATCGGCGTCGACGCGCGCAGGAGTGGTGTCGGTCATTGATGCCTTGGGAGCTTGGAACGAGGGCCGGCCACCCGCCCGAGACGGCCCGGATATGGCCGAATTCCGCGAATGTTCGATGGGTCGAGAATCACCACCTTAATATAGGGCATGTCGGGGCGTTTTTCGCCCCTTTCGGCGCGCTTTTCCTCCCAAAAAATTCGTTCTATTTCAAAGCCTTACGACCAGAGCAAAACGCCGCAGGCGGTGGGCCGTTCAGGGGGCCACCGTGCCGCTCATGACGGTCAGCCGAAGGACCCTATCGGCGAGCCCGGAAAAGGGCTCCGGATCGGTGCCGGTGAGCCAGGCCTGGCACCCCAGATCGAGCAGAATGCGGAAGAGGTCCGCCCGCCTCTCGGCGTCCAGATGCGCGGCGATCTCGTCGAGAAGCAGGATCGGCGTCTCGCCGGTCAGGCGGGCGATCAGCCGGGCATGCGCAAGCACGATGCCGACCAACAGGGCCTTCTGCTCGCCGGTCGAGCAATCCGCTGCCGGAGTTCCCTTCTCCGTATGAGTGACGATCAGGTCGGAAAGGTGCGGCCCGGAGAGCGTGCGCCTGGCGGCGCGATCGGCGGGCCGAGCCGATTTGTAGGCGCGAACCAGCCGATCCTCCACTTCCGTCGCGCTGCCAGTTTCGAGCGCCGTTTCCGCCGTGCCGGCAATGCCGAGGCCGGCGGCCGGGAACGGGCCGTCGAACCCGCTCGCCGCGATGGCGCCGTTCAACAGCGTCAGGCATTCGTTGCGGGCAGCGGCGACGGCAACGGCATATTCGGCCATCTGCCGCTCCAGTGCGTCGAGCCAGACCGGTTCGTTCCGGCCCTCGGCAAGGAGGCGGTTGCGCTCCCGCATCGCCCGCTCATAGGCGTTGACGCGTTCGCCGTGCCTGGCGTCGATCGCGAGGACCAGCCGGTCGAGAAAGCGCCGGCGATCGGACGCAGCGCCGGTAAAGAGTCCGTCCATCGCCGGAACCAGCCACACCACCCGGAGATGTTCGAGCAGCGCCTGGCTGCCGGGTGCGGGTACGTGGTTGATACGAACGGCTCGTTTCGGCGACGGCCCGGCATCGGTGAGCGCGAGGCCTGTCCCGATCTCCGTATCGCTGGCGCCACCGATGGTCGCGGCAATCGCCCAGCTGCCGTCGCCGTCGCGGCGCGCGACGTCGGCGAGCCTCGCCCGGCGCAGTCCTCTCCCCGGCGAGAGAAACGAGATCGCCTCGAGGATGTTGGTCTTGCCGGCGCCGTTTGGCCCGGTGAGCACCACCGGGCGCCGGTCGAGCCTGAGCGACAACGAGGCATAGTTGCGGAAGTTGGCGAGCTTCAGGCCTGACAGGTGAATCCTCGCCGGGCCGGCCGTTGACGCCTCGCCGGGGGACGGGACGCTGTTATCGGGCACGGGGGCGTTCCAGCGGGCTCGGCGCCGCGCGCCTGGCAGCGCCGGTCAGACCCGCATCGGCATCAACACGAACAGCGCGTTCTTGTCGTCGTCATCCTCGATCAGGGTCGGCGAACCCGGATCGGCGAGCTTGAACACAGCTGTCCCGGAGCGAAGCTGGGATCCGATATCGAGGAGGTACTTGGCGTTGAAACCGATCTCGATGGGATCGCCGGCAAAATCGACGCCGATTTCTTCGGTGGCGCTGCCGGAGTCGGGATTGTTTACCGACAAAACCAGCTTTCCATCGGCGAGCGCCAGCTTTACGGCCCGGCCGCGTTCGCTCGCCACGGTCGAGACACGGTCCACGGCGTCGGCGAACTCGCCGCGATCGACCTTCATGAGCTTGTCGTTGCCCTGGGGAATAACACGCACATAGTCCGGGAAAGTGCCGTCGATCAGCTTCGAGGTCAGAATTACGTCGCCGATGGTTGTGCGAATCTTGTTGTCGGACACTTCGACGAACACCTCCGTGTCGGAGGATTCCAGCAGCTTCTGCAGTTCGCCGACCGTCTTTCGCGGCACGATGAGACCCGGCATCGTGTCGAGGCCGGCGGGCGCTTCGATCTGTGCCTGCGCCAGCCGGTGACCGTCGGTGGCGACGGCGCGCAGCAGCTTGGCCTTTCCGGCCGTCACCAGGTGCAGATAGATGCCGTTCAGATAGTAGCGGGTCTCCTCCGTCGAGATCGCGAACTGCGTGCGGTCGATCAAGTCGCGCAATATCGACCCGGCAATCCTGAACGACACGGGGAATTCGCCGACGGTAAGATCGGGAAAATCGACCTCCGGCAACATCTGAAGCGAGAAATTGGACCGGCCCGACCGGATGGAGAGCGAGCGCCCCTCCTTGTCGGTCTCGAGAGCAACCTCCGAGCCCTCGGCAAGCTTTCGGACGATATCGTAGAGCATCTGTGCCGACACCGTCGTGGCGCCGCCCTGCTTCACGTCGGCCGGAACGGTCTCGAGGATTTCGAGATCGAGGTCGGTCGCCTTCAGCGTGAGCTGTGACCCTTCCGCACGCAGGAGCACATTCGACAGGATCGGAATGGTGTTGCGGCGCTCGACCACGCGGTGAACGTGGTTGAGAGCCTTGAGGAGGTTCGAACGCTCGAGGGTTGCTCGCATTGTCGCCAGTTGTCGGCGCCGGTTCCGGCTTCGATGAGTGAAGATGATCGCTGGGCGATCGGCAGAACCGGGAAGCTACCCCTAATGCCGTCGAAAGCAAGGGGCAGCCTCCCGGATTCGGCCCGCCGCCTTACTGGATGGGCTGATCCTCGATCATCTTGCGCAGGAGCTCGACCTCGTCGCCGAGCGCCCGGTTGCCGTTGATCAGCTCTTCGATCTTGCGGACGGCATGGAGGACAGTGGTGTGGTCGCGGCCGCCGAACCGCCGGCCGATCTCGGGGAGGGAGCGAGGGGTCATCATCTTGGAGAGATACATCGCGATCTGGCGCGGCCTGACGATGGTCCGCGTCCTGCGGCTCGACAGAAGGTCGGACTTGGACACGTTGAAATGGCGAGACACAACCTTCTGGATGTCCTCGATCCGTATGCGCCGCGGCTCGCGGGCGCCGATGAGATCACGGAGCGTCACCTCGGCTGACGGGATGGTCACCGGCACGTTGGTGAATTGCCACTGCGCGACCAGCCGGTTCAGCGCGCCCTCGAGGTCGCGGCCGTTCGAGGCGACCGACTGAGCAACGTAGTCGAGCACCGGGTCGGGAATATCGAGGCCCGGCATCTGGGCGCGCGCGACAGCGTAACGCGTCCTGAGGATATTGCGGCGAAGTTCGAGATCGGGCGGGCCGATCTCGAATGCAACGCCGCCGCCGAGCCGCGATCGGACGCGCTCGTCGAGCGATTCAAGTTCGGCCGGCGGCCGGTCCGCGGCAACAACGACTTGTCGTGCTCCGTCGATCAAGACATTGAGCAAATGTCCGAATTCCTGTTGGGGCGACTTGCCCTGAAGGAACTGCACGTCGTCGATCAGCAGGAGATCGATCTCGCGGAGGCTCTCCTTGAAGGCGACGCCGGACTGGTTGCGGATCGCCGCGACGAAGCGAAACATAAAGTGCTCGGCGGTGAGGTAGACGACGTTGCGCTGCGGCCCGGTCACGCGCGCGGTTTGAGTGATGGCGTGCAGCAGGTGCGACTTGCCGCGACCGACACCGGCGTGGAGAAAGAGCGGATTGAACGGCGACTGCGCAGCGCCTTCCGCCACCATCCTGGCCGCCGCCAGCGCGACGCGGTTGGCCGCCCCCTCGCAGAAGCTGTCAAAGGTGTAGCGGGGGTCCACCGGCGAGCCGCCGAGCGGGCCCGGCATCGGCTGCATCCGGCGCAAAGGCAGCGGGCGGGGCGCGGACGCCACGACCGGCGTGCGCTCCTGAGTCTTGTCGGCAGCTTCGGCGTTGGGATCGACCTTGGGCCGCGCCGCGCTCCGCACCGCGAGGCTGATCCGGCTGATCGTCTTCATCTCCGCGCGCCAGAGTGCGAGCAGCTGACTATGATAGTGCCCCTGGATCCATGATTTCAGAAACAGTGTCGGGACGGAGAGATAGGCGGTCTTCGGATCTCCCTGCTCGAACTCAACGCTTGCGAACCAGCTCGAATAGACATCATCGCCCAGCTCCTCGCGCAGCTTGACTTTGACCCGACCCCAATTATCGGCACTCGGGACCGACGTCTTGCCCGCGGCCTTGCCGCGGACAACGTCGACCTTGGCGTCGTCGGCGGGCGCCGGCTTGGCGACCGAATTGGATCCGAGAGCCTGGGCATTGGTGCGTTGGGCGAGCTTGTCCAAAGTTGTTCTCCCTCACGATTGAGACCAGGGGAGGCCGGCACGCTTCCAGCCCGAAATCGAGCTGCGATGCCGATCTCCGTCCAGTGGACCCTCAAAGCCGGGTCCGACGTTGTAGCAATTGGCGTAGCCGGCCGAGGTCATTGCGATCGCCGCCGAACGGCTCCTGGAGCCGGATCGGCAAATGAACAAGAGCGGCGCATCACCGGCTATTCCGCGCTTCTTAAGCTCGGCGCCAAGGAGGGAGGTGAAGTCGGGGACGGGGTCGCCTGTTGGGAACAACTCCCACTCGAGGAAGATCGTCGTCTTGCCGATCCGCCCGAGTTCAGGAACCCCGACATAGGCCCATTCCGCCTGAGTACGGACGTCGATCAGAGTCGCTTCCGGCTCGGCACGCAGGATCTCCCATGCGTCCGGCGCCGAAAGCTCGCCGCGATAATCGCCCGCATCAGGCATAGACCGCCCCTTTGCGCATGACAGGGGTCATACGCAGCCGCATCTGGTCATTACTGCATTGCTTGTGTGGCCCGGATGGAAACGAGAAGGTCCTGATTGGATCTCCGGGTTAGGCACACGAAGGCTGTGAGCGCTCAGCAGCGTTGCCGCCTCCTGCCCGTGCAGTTCTCATATGATCGAAGTTACTCAGCCCCACAGAAGTCACGGTGCCTACTCCGAAACTCCGAAGTCCGCCGGCTCCGTGGGAAGGACGTTAGACCAGCAGGCGCGGCGTTCGCAATGGGGCGAAGCAATCCGAATCAGTGCTGATTCGGTCGAACCCGCGAAGTCTCTGCGTTAACTGTTCGTCGATAAAACGGAAATCGGATTCGATGGTCGCGCGAGTTTTTTCTCGCGACGAGATCGCGCGCGATACACCGTTGCGCAAAAGACACGTTGTCCGTCGGATAAGTCCGCTATCGACAGATTACCCACATGCAACGCGCTGAAGCGGCAGGACAAATGTTGTCACGCCCGCGTTACCACATCGTCATTCGCAACCGGGAAACGCCGCCGGTCGAAACGAAAGAACAGATCCCCGATGCGAAGTCGGTGCGCGTTCAGACCAGGTCGTAGGGCGGCGCCGGAATTGCCTGATACGCGGTGCGCAGTGCATTGGACCAGGAGCTGCGCAGACTCTGGAAATAGGGATCGTCGGCGTCGATCCGCTTCTGCAGCGCGATGCTCATGGCGTCGCGGCGGATCACCGCG
>CAYOBK010000007.1:0-4016 GCA_964402275.1 uncultured Bauldia sp. | reverse complement strand
GGGAGAACAAGAATCACCGTATACTGGGTACTGGGACCCTGCCGCATATTGAGTGCGGTGTTAACCGTGGCGTAGCTGGCTGGTTGCGCCTGCGCTTGCGACGGCATCGACAGCGCTAAGAACTAGGCTCAACAAAATGGTGGCCGGGAGCCAACCGGCCGGGAACTGTGGGTACAATCTATTGCTCAATTTATTGCTGATCTCCATTTTGATCGGGACTCCCAGTTTCAAATGTCCTCCTGATCAGACTGTAAACCGTGGACTTGGAGAAGGTTCCCGCAACTGCGCTCTGGGTCATCAGGATCGGTGTCAGCTCAAGCCCCTTGAAGCGGCACCTGCGGTAGCGGCCTTGGGGCGGGGCTAGCCCGCGCCGAGGCCGATAAGGAGCGGTGTTATCCGGAGGACGACGCCGCGCCGGTTCTGGCGTTCCGGCCCGAGGGTCGGGACCTTGAGGAACTGCTCGCCGTAACCTTGGGTCACCAGATTCTCCGGTGGGATATCGAAGTTCTGTGACAACGCGACGGCGAGGGTCACGGCCCGGCGGTCGGAGAGGATGAGGTTGGCGTAGTCGCCGCCGACCGCATCGGCATGGCCCTCGATCAGGAACACCTCGTTCGGCGAGACATCGAGTATCGCTTCGATCGCCCGGCCGATCTCGGTCAATGCCTGGAACTGATCCGGGCTGATCGCGGCGCTGCCGAACGCGAAGGTGATGGTGGTGAGATCGACGCGCCGCATCTTGTCGCGGAGACGCTCGCTGTAGCGGATCTCGTCGAGCGAATAGGCGCGCTCGACCTGTTCTACCGGCGGCGCGACCAACGCCGCGATCATCTGATCGCGGGTGACGCGGTCCGCCTCAACGACGTAATCCTGCTGCGGGATCGCGACCTGCAGCGGCGGAAGCAGATCCTCGAAGCGCGGCGGCGGACCGGCCGGCGCCGGTTGCTGCTGATTCAGAATCAGGACGACTTCCGTGCCGTCGGCTTCTATGCGCCGGCGTTCCACCACTTGGCCAAACTGGTCGGTGATGGTGACGATCTGCGTGTTGTCGGTACGGTAGATCGTGGTCTGGGTGAAACCGCCGCCGAGGTCGACGACTTCGACGTCATAGGCTTGGTAGAGGAGCCGGCCCATCTCCTCGGTCGGCGTCCGCCGGACCTGATATTGATCGCCCTGGAGATAGACGACGCGGTCGCCTTCGACGCCGACGACGATGCCGAACTGCGGCGGTGCCGGCGGCGGCAACTGCGGCTGGCCGACGGGCGGTTGCTGCTGTTGCCCGGCGAGGAGACCGGCGCCCAGCTGCAGCAGGCCGTTGAGCAATTGTCCGCGAAGCGCGCGCACTTCTTCGGCGCCCTCCTCGTTGCCGCCGGCGGCAAGCTGCTCGACCACATCAGCCTCGGGCTCTTCCTCGGCGACGTCGCGGCCTTGGAGCTCGGCGATACGGCGCTGGATTTCGGCCATCCGTTCGGCGAGCGCGATGACGTCTTCGCCGGCGATGCGCCCCTGCCCGAGCAAGGTCTCGCCCTCGGTGCGCAGCGTGGTGTGTGTCTCCAGTTGTGCCTGCAACTCAGGCTGCCCGGCTTCGAGGTTGAGCGGCGGTAGTTCGCGGCCGATGAAATCGGCGATCTGCTGATCGAGATCCTCCGGCGTCGGCGGCGGCGCGGCGGCTTCCTCGGCCGGCGGCGGCGCGGCCTCTTCCGCAGGCGGCGCGGGCTCATCGGCGGCCGGCGGCGGCGCAGGTTCTGCGGCCGGCGGCGGAGCTTCTTCCGCGGGTACCTGCTCCAGTTCGGCGATCAGCTCGCCGAGCGCTGTCGCGCGCACTTCAAGCGCGCCAAGGACATCGGCGCGGCCCGCCGCACGCGCTTCTTCGGCGAGCGGCAAAAGCTCGTCCTGGAGCGCGGCGAGGCGGTCGATCTGCTGCTGCCGCTGTTCGGCGCCGACGGCGGTGTCGATCTCGGGCAGCGGCTGCGCGAACACCGCGAGGATCGCGAGACGCGCCTCGCGTTCGGCGAAGAGCGCGATCAGATCGGGATTGTCGCCGGCGGCGTCGCGCGCGGCATTAGCCTCGGCGAGGAGCTCCTGATGGAACGCAAGCTGCTCCGCGGCCGTCGGGGCCGAGGTGAGGTCGAGCGCCGGCAATCCCTGCAGCATCGCCGCGGCGTCGAATGTGACGGCGGCTTCGGCGGGCGCCGGCTCTTCGGCCGCCGGCGCAAGTGCGGGCTCTGGCGCGGGTGCAGGTGCCGGCTCAGGTTCTGGCGCCGGTGGGGGCTCTGGTGCAGATGCCGGCTCAGGTTCTGGCGCCGGTGCGGGCTCTGGCGCAGGTGCAGGCTCAGGTTCTGGCGCCGGTGCGGGCTCGGGCTCTGGTGCAGGTGCGGGCTCAGGCTCCGGCGCAGGCGGCGCCGGTTCGACAGCCGCGGCCGCGGCGTCGATCGCCTGCTGCAGCGCCGCAATGTTGTCGCCGATCGTCGTCGCGCGCGCCGAAACCGCGGCGACGATGTCGGCGGACAGCTCCGCTTGCTGCGCCTGGGTCAGAAGCGACTGATAGGTCGGCAACAGCGATTGCCACCCCGCGAGCTGCGCCTGAAGGCCTTCGGCATTCTGCTCGAGGTCGAGGGCCGGCAGCGGCGCGCTGAAGGCTTCCAGAATCGCGATGCGCGCTCGCAGCTTGACGGCAGCCGATTCGAGCTCGGGCGTCGCCGCGGCGCCGAGCGCCTGTTCGACGGCGGCAAGTTGTGCCCGGTGCGCATCAAGCTGTTGTGCGATCGTCGAAGGGTCTGCGTTCAGATCAATCTGCGGCAGCGCCAGGAGCTCGGTGATGTCGCCCGGCAGCGCTTCGACCGCCGGCAATTGGGCGTAGGCGGGAACGGCGGCGAAGGTGATCGAAATCGGTACGACACTGGCGAGCAAAAGGCCGGCGAGAAGGCTGCGGTACCTTGGCATCAACGATCTCCTGCGGAAGCCGATTGTACCCCCTCCGCCGGGCCGGCGGGTTTCGCGCGGACAACGCGTGAGCGCGCCCGTCGGTTCCGTTCGCCCATTTAGGGCAACCGCGCCTGGTCCTCGCCGCTCGAGTCGTCGGGCAATGCGTAGCGAAAGGCGGCGAGCCTTGAAGCGGGCACCCGCCGGGGTGGGGTGCGGGAAATCCCGGCGGGCGTCGCATCCGAGATCAGCGCAGGCGGCTACGCTCGATCCGGGCTCGCCTGGGGGACTCCCGCGGCAGAAGAGGTTTCGCGCCGCGAGACCTCCAAGCAAGCCTCATTGATCCCACGGCGATGAAACCGCTTCTGTGCTGAATTGCTCACTGTCGGCAGTTTTTCGCTATGCGAGCGAGGGAAACCTTAGCGGTAGCCAGACACCGTAGAAGGGTCATTTCGCCGGAACCAGGCATCGGCACGGTCACCGATTGAAGAAGGTCGTCGTCTCGAATAGGAGAGCCGACCTGGAACGACACGGCGACTTGGCGCTCGCTGCAACCGGCGGACCGTCGAGCGAGAAGGCGAGCGGAAGTCAACATCGACCGTCGGGTTACGCTCGACTGGGCCGATTGGAACCCAAAACGACATTCGCCGCTGGACCGAGAAGGACAGTCTCGGTGCGTCGCTTCGCGAACTGTCACGCACGCGTTGCGCAGGTGGCAGCGACGAGCGACACGCAAACTTCGCTCCGCTAACTCCGTGAACTGAGGAGTGAGTGCTCCGGTCGCGCCCGGCATTTGCATTTTCCCTCCATCGTCCCCAAATCAAAGCATAGGGCGGGACACCAGCTCGTTCGGACTTTCGGACTTTCGGACGCCCCCGCAGTCGGCTCACCAAGCCTCCGAGACAATCAATCTCGCATTCACATTGCAATCTGACTCCCGGGAGGAACCGGGAGATGGGTTGCCGGTTCCGCGGCGCGATTGCCGACCTGATCGGTAAAGCGAGTGGGCGAGCATCGCTCGCACCCCGAGAAAGCCGAATTCGGACGCTGGCCAACCCCGTGGTGGTACGGGCCCCGTTTCAAACATCTTCTGT
>CAYOBK010000006.1:0-7408 GCA_964402275.1 uncultured Bauldia sp. | reverse complement strand
CAGATAGAGTGTAGGATTCCACCGTCCGCACCGTCCGCATCGTCCGCGGGACATCGGATCGGCAACGGAAGCAACGACTTGCGCGCTACAAAGATGCGGACGGTACAGCGGTGTCGGCGGACGGTAGGGTCACTAAGATCGTCCGCGCACCGTCCGCAACCGTCCGCACGATCTGAGGCGTCTCCAGTCACTGAGACGGTGCGGGCGATGTGGACGATCGTGCTCCTATCCAATCTGCTGGGTGGCAGCACGGGTACGAGCGCGCTCGCCTTATGGGAATCGACGTCGCAGGATGGATGACGCCGAGCTCTATTGATCCCCGGCGTCACCCGTTAGCCCTATTCGCCGCCGGCAAACTCGGCCTGCAGTTGCGCGAAGTCGATCTGCATGCCGTTGAGGATGGTGCTCCAGTGGCGGGTCAACGCTGCCATTGCGACCGCCTCCTGCACCTCCTGTTCAGTGGCGCCGGCCGCGTAAGCCGAATTCGTGTCGAGCCAGACGCAGTAGTGGCATGGGATCTGCGCCGCAACCGCGAGAGAGATCAGCGCCTTGACCTTAGGTGACAAGGCGGTCTCCGTGCTGAATTCCAGGTCCCGCAGCTCAGCCCAGGCTCCGGGCAGTGCCGCGGGCGCGACCTGCGTCAGGAACGTAGGCACGAAGCCCATCACCTCGTGCACTTCCGCCAAGGTGGCCTGATACCGGTCCTGGCCTTGCGCCTGAACCACGCCTCCGTATCCGGCTGCGCCGATCGCCACGGTCGCGGCAACGACTATTACGAGACCAAGTTTCCTCATCTGACGACACTCCGTTGGGTTTGGTCGGGATTGACCGGCCGCAATATGTGCGGGCCGGTTGTTGTACGTGAATACGCCGACCGGCGTAGCCAGAACCCGTCGCCCATGAATGCGGCCCGGAGCGTCGAGGAGTGTTTGGCCGCAGTGTTGTCGGATGCGGCCACAAGCCCCCCGGCACCATCCTGTGCCCTTCCGTGCTAGTTAAGGGATCACGGCAGGGCGGTGCATCAGTGTCTTCGCGTTGGTCGGAGTTTATCGAGCTCACAAGGGACAGTCCTCCCCGCGAGCAGACCGTCAGGGCGGCGGATCTCGTGCAGCGGAAGCGACGCGCGATCGACATCGGCGCCGGCGCCCTCAACGAGACGCGCTTCCTGCTGACGGCAGGATTCAGGGAAGTCGTGGCGCTAGATCGCGAGCAGCTCGACAAACGCGCAGCGCAGGGGCTGCCTCGCGACCGGTTTACTTACATCCGACTGGCTTTCGAGAGTTACGAGTTTCCGGATCAGGCCTTCGACCTCGTGAACGCGCAATACTCCCTCCCCTTCATCCGTCCGGCCCACTTCAACAGGGTGTTCGCCGCGATCCGGCGTTCAGTGGCGCCCGGGGGCATCTTCGCCGGCCAGCTGTTCGGCGATCGCGACGAGTGGATGGGCGATCCCACGACGACCTTTCGCTCCCGAATCGCCGCGCTGTCTCTTTTTGACAGCATGGAGGTCATCGAGTTCAACGAGGAGGAGGTCGACGACGAAACGGCCGACGGTGTGCCGAAGCACTGGCATGTGTTTCACGTTATAGCGCGGAGGCCCCAAAACGAGGTCGAGCGCGAGCGAGCTGGTCGATATCCTCAACAGGTATGAAGAAGACCGCGAAGGGACTGGGTGCCGTCTGCCTGATCAGGTCAGCAGCATGAATGTGACCAAGGCACCGGCAAGCGCCAGAACGAAGCCGATCGCTAGTCGAACTATCGGGCGCATGCCCTGGTCCGGTTGCGCAAAGACTCGGTCCGAAGAGGTGTTGAGCGGAAGCTGGGGCATCTTGCAGGTCTCCCTGTTGCCGTGCGGTGGCTAATCGGCCTTCAAGCACACGCCGCAGCTTTAAGGAGGGACAGTGTCGATTCCCCGAACTGCATCCGGAACAGTTGACTCAAATCCTCGCTTTTGACCCTACCGTTTCGGTGGCAGCGGGGTCGTCGCTGGATTGGTGTCGATCGTGGTCACGCGGGTCACCTGTTGGTCACCAACGATCGACTGTAACTCCGCCTCAAGAGCGTCCGCCTTCTCTTTCGAGTAGATCACCTCGCCGTCGACGTGGACCGCGAAGGTTCGACGATATCGTTGCTGCTTCGCGGGATCATCAATGGTGTCCTTGGTCCACTTGAACAGCGGATCGTCCACCGCGCCACGACTCATAGCATCAGCGACGAAGTCGGCAAACGCATCGAACTGACAAACGATCGTTGCCCGATGACGCTCGAGGATGTCCGTTAGTGGTTTCAGCGCAACGTTTCCAGCGTCGCAACGCGCCAGGTAGGCCGACGCTTCGTCGAGTTCGATGCGAATCTGGTACAGCCAGCGATCGCTCATCGCCCACCGATTCCACACCGCTGATCAGCCCGTGTAAACCCCCATGAGCGAAAACAAAAGCAGTCCTTCGTACTTCTGTCAGGTCGAACGATTGTCCCCTCCGCCGTAGAATCGAGCGGGAACAACACAAGGGGACATGCACGCTGTTGACCGGACTCACTTATCGCAATCGACAGGAGGAGCAGGACGACAAGGAGCAACAGGAAAGACTGCTCGTCGCGCTCGATGCCGCGCCATACCTGCTACGTCGCGACGAATGCGGCTGGTGGGTGATTGCCGGCCGACATGGCAGCCTCCAGACATGGGGCGATCGCAACACCTGGGTCCTCTATATCGTCTGCCGTTCCAAGCAGCATTGGACGTTCACGAAACGCCGCCTCGGCTTCATGAAGGTCACGCAGGACGGCGACAACGAAGGCTGTCTCCGTCTCTTCGAACTCCCAACACCTGAACAGGCCGTCGTCATCCGCGACGTGCTCGGTCTCAGGAAGCGGGTCGCTTACTCGCCAGAGACACTCGATCGAAAACGAGCCTCGATGGCGAAGGCAGGGTTGGCGCGTAGAACGGCAGAAGTGCCCTCGCCCGGTATCCAGCCCCAGATTGGCGAAATGGCGCCTCGACAACGCAAAGGTGGTCCCGTGGTCGAGGACGGCAAGACTTCCATGGAAGATGACCGATGAGCGTGATGAACCGAACGCTCGCCGTCTCCTATCGCCCGGTCACGGACCTGATCCCCTATGCCGGCAATGCGCGGACGCATTCCGACGTGCAGGTGGCGGAGATCGCCGCCTCGATCCGCGCCTTCGGCTTCACCAACCCGCTGTTGGTCGACGGCGCGAACGGAATCATCGCCGGACACGGCAGACTCCTGGCGGCGCGGAAGCTCGGCATGACGGAGGTGCCGGTGATCGAACTCGCCGGGATGAGTGAGGCAGAGGCCAGACCGGTCAAGCCGTCGGGACGCGTCCCCGTCCACGCCCGTCAGGTTGAGGCGATGGCCGGTTACGGGCTTCCCGCGAAAGATATAGCCATCGTCCTGGGTATCGACGCTTGGGCGCTCGAGCGCGACTACCAGACCGAACTCAAGGCCGGCGCCATCAAGGCCAATGCAAAGGTGGCGGAGAGCCTGTTCCGGCGGGCGACTGGCGAAGGCCGCGAGGGAGTTGTCGCGGCGATCTTCTGGCTGAAGACGCGGGCCGGTTGGCGGGAGACGACAGTGCACGAGGTCAGGCCATACTCCCACATGAGCGTCGAGGAGATCGATGCCCGCATCAGCGAGGTCGTGGCACGCATCGAAGCGGTGGATCCGGGTTGGACGGCTAGGCTGACAAGCGCGGCCAACGAGGACGCTGCCGGCGAGTGAGGCTGCATCAAACGGATCTCCCCTCTGCTAACGAGGCGAGCGCCGACCAGACCATTTCCTCAACCGGCTTCAGGACCGAATTTCGAGGTCCCCAATGCGTGAAGTAGGCCCGGCCGCTTTGATCGCGGCCGGGCTTGTATTCAACCTGAGCTGCGAAGCGACTACTCGGCTGCTGCGACCGCCGCCTCGAGCACGGCGTTGCACAACTGAATCGAAACATCGTCGTAGATATCGTCGTTGTCCGTAATGACGACGCAACGCTGTTGAAGCTCCGTGAGGTCTTCCTCATTGAAACGAGCGAGAAAGGCGTCGATGTCCGCTAGGTAGCGATCCACTCGGCTGCGATCTATCGGCAGCCCTAGGAACGGCGCGTCGCGCCGGACGTTCTCGGTATTGAATTCGCTTGCCGCGATCTCTTGCGACATGGACGGCGCGATGCCTGCAATCAGTGCGGACACCGTTGCCGTCGTGACGACAACCAAATGCCCAAGCCTGTTCACTTTGATCTCCCTTCCTGGCGTGCTCCCCAGCCCGCCGAGTAATGGCAACGATAATTCGGCATTTGGAAAAGCAAAGAGGCCGGCCGGCTGCCGCCGAAAATAAAACGCCAGCAGGGAAGGACGCGCATCACGGTCGATTACTTTGCCATAGAGTCGCCGCGATCCAATCCTGTGTTGAAGTACCTTTCCCCCTCATCAGCAACTTCCTTGTGAACTGTGACTTGGCGCATCCGTTCGTTGCCATGCGCGGACGGAATTATTCGGCCCGATGAAGTAGTCCCCGGAATAATCTGCGATTTGATTGATGACCGACGAAGAGGGGGCCGCCCCTTGGGCAAGGGCCGGCCTCTAGGCGTCGTGCCATCACCTCTTGGCGGCCAATTTACGGTAACGGCAGGGGGCGGTAAGCGGACGCCTTGTTCCAGCGAGTGATTCGCGCTTGCGTCGGTTCCCGCCGGTTGCGGCGAATGTCAGCGCTGAGCCTGCTGTCGAGGGATAAGGCTGCTCGCCTGCCTGAAAGGTTCGAAAATGCCAGCGGCAAAATAGGGAGCCGTCATTCACCTTCCGCTCGACATCGAAAAAGTGCCCCTCGGGGGCCCAGCGAAGCCATCGGCGGTCCGGCGTGGAGGCGATCGCTTAACGACTATCGCGGAAATGCGTTCGGCCCGCCGGGGTCGCACACGCCTTCAATTCGGTTGTTGGCTTGGCAGAGCGCCTGAAGGTTCTGCTGATTGATCTCGCATGTCACTCGGTCCGGCCCGGCTCCAATCAGTCCGCCGCCAAGGTTGGCGCAATCGCAGTTTATCCGGGCACACACCGGACCCTCGATCAGCTCAGCGACCTCGTCGAAGAGTTCCTCACATAGGTCGCCGAGAGCCGGGAGCATTCCACACCAGCTGCGTACAAACTCACGTGCTGTTTCGCCGCCCCACGGCCCGCGGCTGAGGTTGTTCAGCCGATCCGTAATCTCGTTGAGGCGCGACTGATCGATCTGACCTGTTTCGATCGCGTCCGCCACCACGTTAAGGCCATCGGCAGACGCATCGTACATGCTGGCATTCCATTGCATGACGTCGACGAACGCCACGGATGCCGGTCCCGAAAGGGCCGGGCTGGCGCCGGCCGGCAGCAGGCCGAGCATGCCGGTCACGAAGTCGTCGACGGCCTCGGTATCACCCGCGGCGACATCCTCGAGGTTCCCGAAGACGTCGTTGAGTTGCTCGATCCGGTCGAGCGCGCCGTTGAGCTGATCGCCGGCCTCGCCGGGAAGAGCTTCCGATATGAGCTCTCGTAGCGTCGGCGCGCCCACCCTCTCGGCCGCTTCATCATAGCGCTGGACCGCTTCCCAAACGGCGTGTGCGGCGCTCGGAGTCGGCGGCAGTCCGGTGTTTCCGGGCTCGTAAAGTTGCGCGGTCGCCATCAACAGGTCGAGTGCCTGTTGCGGGAGGCCGCCTGCCCCGGCACCACTCAATCCTTGGACGGCGGCCGTCATCTCTGCCAATGCCGCTTCAGCCGAAAGCTGAATGTTTCCCATGTGCAGAGTAAGAGCCGCGCCGGGTGCCGCCTTGGCCGCGGCCAACATCGCCGCATTTTGCGCGCCGATGAAGGCGGCGAGGCGTGTTTCAGCGTCGGATGCTGCACGCACCGCCTCAACCGCATTTGTCAGGGGCTGCGCGAAATTGTCGGGCCAATTGAGCTGCTGGGCCGATGACGATCCCGCCACTGCAATTGTGACGACAGAGGCAATCGCCGCTGCTACCGCTGGTCGGATCCCTCTTAACGCCACAATGCTGCCTCGCTGATCGGTCCCAGGTTATCAAAGCACGGCTGAAACATCGGCTCAATGACGGATTGATTGTCCTAAGAGGGTCCCAGCCCAGCGAGTGTTGCGCTTCAACGAGTGATCCGGGAGACTCAACTGGCGCTGCGGAGGGCACCGCGGAGTCAGAAGTGGCGACTCAGGTGGGCGAAATATTGGGTGGCGCCCGTCGCCTTCTGCACGAAATCGAATGTGCCCCTTGGCGGGTGGTTCGGGAAGAGCGCGGGACTGCTCGCGCACGATCCGCGTTCCCAAGTATCGACCCAGGCAATGACCGCTACCGCAGGGCCTCGAGCAAGGTCCTGTCGGGAAAGCAGGTCTCGGGCAGGCCGAGCGCCGATTGGGCCCCGCCGATGGCAACTCTAGTTCTGAAGCCGATCAGGCCCGCGGTCGGCACGTTGTACCCGGCGTCGAGCAGGCGCAGCTGCAGCTCCCGGATCTCGCCATAGGTGATGTCTGTGGTTGCGTTCCACTGCCCGAAAATCGCTTCGCCGCGTGCGGCAATCCGGTCGGCGAGATGCCCGACGAACAATGCGTAGGCGTCGGAACGATTGTATTGCCTCATTGCGTAGAAGTTGTCCGTCACCAGGAAAGCCGGACCGAGTCGCCCGGCAGGCAGCACCAGGTAGCGTTGTTGCTGCAGCTCGCCGCCGTCGGTGACGATGCCGAGTGACCGCCACTCCGCCAGCGGTCGACCCGGGTCTGTCCCCTCCAAGGTGCAGGTCAGATCGGCTGGTAACGTAACCTCTTCCCCCCAGTCGCTTCTCGGGTCCCATCCATGCTGAGCGAGGTAGTTGGCGATCGATGCGAGGGCGTCCGGAACGGAATTCCAGATGTCCCTGCGTCCGTCGCCGTCAAAGTCGACGGCGTAGGCGAGAAAGGACGTCGGCACGAATTGCGGGAGACCCAATCCTCCGGCCCAGGAACTCCGCATCAACTCCGGCGTTACGTGCCCCGCCTCGAGCACCTGGAGAGCCGCGATGAGCTCGGTTCTGAACCGCTCCTGGCGTCGTCCGAGGAATGCACCGGTAGCCAACGCCTCGATCGCGTTGAAAGGTATCTCGGTGCGGCCGAACGCGGTTTCACGACCCCAGATCGCAAGGACGTATTCGCCCGGAACGCCATAGGCGGCCTCGATCGACGTGAGCGTGGACATCCAAAGTTGCTGCTGGTCGCGGCCAAGTCGGGCCAGGGCCGCCAGATTGGCCTCATCGAAATAGGCCGCCGGATTGCGATACTCGGGCTGAGCGATCGCTGGCTCATCGCCGGCGCCGGGGAGCACCAATTCCGGCAGGGTCAGATCCAGTGTCACGCCGGCGAAAGCTCTTTCGAACGTTATTCGGGTAACA
>CAYOBK010000005.1:0-3814 GCA_964402275.1 uncultured Bauldia sp. | reverse complement strand
AGAGGATGAAGAGCGGATCCTCGGCGCCCATTTCCTCGGCCTCGCATTCGTCCGGCACGCCCTCGACCAGCTCGTGGTACCAGAAGTCGCGGCCTGAATGCATGGCGACCTCGCCGCCGGTGCGGCGCACGACCAGAACCTTCTCGTCGCCGAGCGATTTCGCCAGCGCCTCGTCGGTGTTGTGCTTCAGCGGAATTTTCTTGCCGCCGCGGACGCCTTCGTCGGCGGTGATCACGAGATCGGACCGGCAGACGTTGATCCGGCCGGCAAGCGATTCCGGCGAGAAGACGCCGAATACCACCGAATGGATCGCGCCGATGCGCGCGCAGGCGAGCATCGCATAGGCCGCTTCGGGGATCATCGGCAGGTAGATCGTCACGCGGTCGCCCTTCTTGACGCCCCGCGATTTCAGAACGTTGGCGAACCGGTTCACCTCGCGCGACAGCTCGCGATAGGTGATCAGCTTGTGCTCTTTCGGATTGTCGCCCTCCCAGATGATCGCGACCTGATCGCCGCGCCTGGCGAGATGGCGGTCGAGGCAATTGACCGAGAGGTTGAGCGCGCCGTCCTCGAACCATTTGATCGAGACGTCGGGTGGGCCGAATGTCGTGTTCTTGACCCTGGTGAACGGCTTGATCCAGTCGATCCGTTTCGCCTGCATGGCCCAGAACCCGTCCGGATCCTCGACCGACTGCCGGTACATCGCGTCGTATTTGGCCTTGTCGATATAGGCCCGCTTCGCCCATTCCGGCGTGACCGGATGCACCTTGGCGTTCATTTCCTCCCCCGTGTTCTTCGGGCGCCATTATGCGAAGGCGGGCGGCAAGCGTCCACAGGGGTCGCCTTTGAGCATTGCTCGATGGGCGGATGCGGGGCGCCCAGGCGAACAGATGGTCGTGTTGCGAGGGGGAGTTGCGCGAGTCTCGCCTTGCCCTGGTCCGGTGTGCCCCTTATTCCGCCGGCTGCGGCTCGGCCCTTCCAGACGCCTCGATGTGACGTCTCAGGCGGTCACCCTCGACGTCGACATTGGGAAGGATTGCGCCGAACCAACGCGGCAGCCACCAGGCGGTGCGGCCGAGGAGGGCGAGAACGGCGGGCACAATCGTCAGCCGAACGACGAACGCGTCGACAAGGACACCGGCCGCGAGCGCGAAGCTGATCGATTTGACGATCGGATTGTCGTCGGTAACGAAGCCGAGGAAGACACTGATCATGATGATCGCCGCGGCCGTCACGATCTTGCCCGAGAAGCCGAGGCCCCTGACCACGGCGTCCTTCGGTCCGGCCCCATGGACGTATTCCTCGCGCATCCGGGTGACGAGAAAGAACTCGTAGTCCATCGCGAGGCCGAACACGACGCCGATCATAAAGATCGGCAGGAAGGAGAGGATGGGTCCGATCTGTTCGACGCCGAAGAGGCCCGCGAGCCATCCCCATTGGAACACCGCGACCACGGCGCCGAAGGTCGCGCCGATCGTCAGGAGGAAGCCGAGCGTCGCCTTGAGCGGCACCACCAGAGACCGGAACACCAGCAAAAGCAGCACGATCGCAAGGCCGACAACGACGATGAGATAGGGCGTCAGCGCTTCCCCGAGCCGCGCCGAGACGTCGATGAGAAAGGCGGTGAGGCCGGTCACGCCGATTGCGACGCCGGTCTCCGCCCGCAGTTGATCGGCCGCATCGCGGATCTCGTGCACGAGATCGGTCGTCGCTGCCGACGACGGCGCCGTCGTAGGCGTCACCTGAATGATGCCGAGATTGGCGTTCGGAACGACGGTCGGCGGCGCGACGAAGGCGATGCCGTCCAATGCCTGAAGCCCGGCCTGAACCGCGGCCGCGGCAGCCTCGCCGTCAACGCCGTCGGGAATATCGAGCACCACCAGCAGCGGCCCGTTGAAGCCCGGACCGAAACTCCCTGCGATGAGGTCATAGGCCTTGCGGTTGGTGGAATCTTCCGGGGCGACCTCGTCGCCTGGAATGCCGAGATCCATCTGAAATGCGGGGATCGACAGGACCCCGAGCGCCGCGATCGCGACCAAGAGCACCAGCACCGGATTGCCCGTGACGAACCGGCCCCAACGGACCGACATCGTGGCGGACGCGGCCGGCGCCGCCTCCGGCCCGGCCTTTCGCACCTTACGGCTGAGCACGCGCCTTCCGGCGAAGCCGAGCACGGCCGGCAGCAGCGAGATGGCGATGAGGATGGCGAAGAACACCGTCACCGCCGCCGCGAAGGCCATTGTCGTCAGGAACGGAATCCCGACCACCGACAGCCCGGCCAGCGCGATGATCACCGTGGTTCCGGCGAACACGACGGCGTTGCCGGCGGTGCCGACGGCCGTCCCGATCGACTCTTCGAGCGACTTGCCCTTGGCGAGCTCCACCCGGTGGCGCGAGACGATGAACAGCGAGTAGTCGATCGCGACGGCGAGCCCGAGCATCATCGCCAGCATGCTCGACTCGGCGGACATGTCGACGAAGCCGGTCGCCGCGGTGATCAGGCTGATGCCGATGCCGATGCCGAGGATCGCCATCAGCAACGGCAGCCCGGCCGCCACCAGCGAGCCGAAGGTGATCGTCAGCACCACCGCGGCGACGGCGACGCCGATCAGCTCGGTCAGGCCCTGCTCCACCGGCGCCTGCAGCGCGTCGCCGCCGACCTCCACCTGGAGGCCGGCATCTCGGGAATCATCGCCGGCGAGCGTGAGAAATTCGCGCGTCTCGGCGACAAGGTCGAACGACTGGACCTGGAACAATATTTCGGCGATCGCCACGCGTCCGTTCGGCGAGATCGACTGCGTTGCAAACGGATCGCGTATTTCGGCCGGCCGCTGGTTGTCCCCGAGCGGCTCGCCGTCATAGTCGGGCATGAGCGCCGCGATGTTCGACGGCCATGCCCGCAGCTCTTCCAGTGTCGCCTGGATGGCCGCCTGATACTCCGGCTGATCGATGCGTTCGCCCTCGGGCGCGGCGAAAACGAACCGCGCGCGGGTGCCTCCCTCCGACATTTGCGGGGCGCGTTCGGCCATCAGATCGGCAGCTTCCTGCGCCGGCGTCCCCGGAATCGAGAAGCTCGACGTGGTCTGTCCGGCCAAGGTCTGGGCCGCGACGCCGGCCGCGACCAGCATCAAGAGCCACACGCCGAGCATCATCCAGCGATTGCGAAAGGCGAACCGGCCAAGCCGGTAAAGATAAACTGCCACGGGGGTGGCCTCCTATTCCTTGTCGGGACGCCGTTCGCGCCCGTCCCTGTTTATGTCGTCGGCGTCCTGTTCGGCCGAACGCTCCACCAGCTCTGCCATGCCGTCGGCAATTGTTCGGAAGAACTTGCCCATTGCCGCGAGGCGCGCCTTGGCGCGCTTGCGGTCGGGCGGGAAAGCATCGGTTGCTTCCTGAAACAGGGCCGCGGCCTGCATCAGACCGCGGACCTTGCCGGCCAAGAGAGACTGAAAGGGATTGCGCGCAAGCTGGTAGAAGTCCTGCCGGTCGCCGGGCAGCGCCACGCGCTCGACAACGCCGATGTCGGTCAACAGGCGCGCATTGGTCGATATGCTGCCGCGGCTGACATTCAGCCTGTCGGCGAGCTCCTGGAGGCTGAATGCCCCCTCCTCCACCAGCAGCAGACCGAGAAGCCGGCCCGCAATACGCGGCAGGTTGTCGTGCTCACAGAGCAGCCCCATTTGTTCGATGAAGCGGCCGAGCGGCTCCGCCTCGGCCGGGCGGCCCGCTCTCGGCTCTCCTGCTGAAAGCCGACGGGTGTCTGGCAAGTCGGTCATAAGGGGGATTCTGGTTTCTGATTGCCGGCGTCGCGGCG
>CAYOBK010000004.1:0-4101 GCA_964402275.1 uncultured Bauldia sp. | reverse complement strand
CCAGCACCGCGAAACCGATGATCACCGAGACGTTGGCCATTGACTGCAGCCGATCGGTCCAGCGGCGGTTGTCGTCGAGGCTGGCACCCTCGACGGCTTCGAGTTCCGCCGCCAGCCGGTCGAGATCAACGACGTCCGGGTCGGCGATCGACACGACGATGAGGCGCGGGATCGGCAATTCGGCAACGTCGATGCCGAGCCCGAGCCACGGCTCGAGCAGCGCGGCGTTTTCCGCGTCGTCGAGCGCCGTCACGGCGGCGACGCCGGGTGTCGCGCGCGCAATCGCCATCGCCTCCTCCGCCGCGGCGTCGACGTCGAGGCCGCCGCGCGGCACGATCTGGATCGTGACCTCGCTGGCGATGTCGGACTGCCAATTCTGCGCCGCGTCGAGGACCAGCGTCACCGCGCCGACCGTGACGCAGGCGAGGAAGCTCATGATCGCCACCACGATCATCATCGCGTTGCCGGCTATCGAGGACGGCGGCACGATCGGGCCCGGCCCGCCCGCTTGCCGGCCGCGCCGCCGGCCAGGGAAGAATCGCAGTCCCGGCGTGCGGATCGGCGCGTCAGTCATGGATTTCGAGGCGCCCCCCGTCCAGCACCAGCGTCCGCGCCGGAAACCGCTGCATCAGATCCGTGTCGTGGGTGGCGATCACCACCGACGTTCCCAACCGGTTGAGCTCGACGAAGAGGCGTAGCAAGCGCCGCGCCATCGGCGGATCGACATTGCCGGTCGGCTCGTCGGCGAGAAGGATCTCGGGGTGCCCGATGACGGCGCGGGCGATCGCGGCGCGCTGTTTCTCGCCGCCGGACAGGATCGGCGGATAGGCGTTGATCCGGTCGCCGAGGCCCACCCAGTTGAGGAGCTCGATGACGTCGCCGCGGTAGCGTGATTCGGGTTTCCCGACGACGCGAAGCGCGAGCGCCACATTCTCGTAGGTCGTGAGGTGATCGAGCAGCCGAAAATCCTGGAACACCACGCCGATGCGGCGGCGGATCCGCGGGAGGTCCGGCGGCCGGATGGTCGAGGACTCCCGGCCGAACGCGGTGATCAGCCCGCGCGACGGCCTTATCGACAGGAAGAAAAGCCGCAGGAGGCTGGTCTTGCCGGCGCCCGACGGCCCGGTCAAGTACTGGAACGACCGCGGGCCGATCTCGAAATTGAGGTCGCGGAGAATCTCCGGCCCCATGCCGTAGCGCAGTCCGACATTGTCGAAGCGGAACAATTGCTGTCTGGCCCCCGATCCTGCCGGCGTAGCGCCGCACCGCCGCGCCCGCCGGTTGGCGGCGATACACTCGTTTACGATCCGTCGTCGGCGTCGGACAAGCCGGTTCCGCCGGAAGTCCCGGCGTTCGGGCAATTCTCATGGTTTCCCAAACGTTAACGATTCGCCCGCTAGCTTGTCGGCTTCGGCATCAAGGAGACCGCCCGGATGTACCGAAACGGGGAAATCCTCGGCCCGTCCGTCTCGGCGCAGCCATTGCGCGCGCTCCCGGCCCCGACCGGTCCGATCATCGACATCTATCCGGGCTTCGATCAGCCGAAGCCGCGGTCGCGAGCGCGCAGCGCAATACCGCGGCGGCCGGTTTCGCGAACATGGCTTTGGCTCGCGCTTCTCGTCGTCGTTGCCGCAACGGCGGCAATCGCCTTCCGCGGTCCGATCGTCGAGGCGATTCCCGGCCTTGGCGGCGCCTATACGGCCGTCGGCCTCGCTGCAGGCGACGACGGTCTTCAACTCCGGAATGTGCGCGTGATCGGCGTCTATGCCCGAGACGATCTCAGCCTAAGCATCCAGGGCGAAATCGCCAACCCGTCCGGCCGCCAGCTTGAGGTGCCGCCGGTTGAACTCACGCTGCGCGCGATCGACGGCAGCATTCTGATGACGCGCACGCTGCCGCCGGCGCGTTCGGTGATGGATCCGGGCGGGACGCTCCGCTTCGCGACCGAGATCGCCGAGCCGCCGGCGGGCGCCTACGACATCACGATCCGCATCGGCAACGGCCCGCTGGAAGTGTTCAGCTTCATCTAGCCGAGGCGCCGCAAAGCCGCGGCCCGCCTCAGATTCCGGCCATTTGTGAACGGCGCGGTCTGGAAACCGCCTTGCGGCTGTGCAACTGATCCCGGCAACCGCGCCCGGCGCGGAATTTTGGCATCAGGAGGAGCACGATGGCTGTCACACCACCGCCCGCCGAACTCGGCATCCAGGCGCCCGATTTCAAACTTCCTGGCGTTGACGGCAAGACCTACAGGCTGGCCGACATCGCCGGCCCGCGAGGCACGGTCGTGGTCTTCATGTGCAATCACTGCCCCTATGTGAGGGCGGTGATCGACCGGATGGTAGCCGACGCGCGCACGCTCGCCTCGGAAGGCATTGGCTTCGTCGGCATCAGCGCCAACGACGTCGAGCATTATCCGGAGGATTCATTCGACAATATGAGGAAGATGGCGGGGAAGCACCAATTTTCCTTTCCCTACCTCTATGACGAGAGCCAGGACGTTGCGCGCGCCTACCAAGCCGAATGCACGCCCGATTTCTTCGGCCTCGAGGCCAATGGTAGAATTCAGTATCGCGGCCGGCTCGACGAGGGCCGCAAGGATCCGCCGCCGACCGGCGCCAAGCGCGAACTGGTCGAAGCGATGCGGATGATCGCGGCGACCGGGAAGGGTCCGGCGGAGCAGATCCCGTCGATGGGCTGCTCGATCAAATGGAAGGTGGCCGCCTGAGCTTGGGCGCGCGGCCATCTTGTCGGAAAGGAACGATGCGATGGCCAAATTTCTGATCGAAGCCGATTTCACTTCGGGCGAAAGCCTGAAGGCGGTGAAGAAGCAAGGCGCCGTATCGCGCGAAGCCGCGGTCAAGGCCGCGGTGGAGTCGGTCGGCGGCAAGCTCGAATGCCTTTACCTGGCGCTCGGCGACCGGGACGTTGTTGCGATTGCCGATCTCCCGGACACGGCGAGCGCCGTGGCGCTGGCCGCGACCGTTTCGGCGTCCGGCTATTTCAAGACGCGGACGACGCCGCTCCTCACCATGGCCGAGGCCGACAAGGCTTTCGCCAAGAAGGTCGATTACAAGCCGCCGGGCTAGGCGCCACGGACGGCCTGCGCGGCTACGGTTCGCCGGGGATCGCGTCGAGGCGGGCGGCCGGTCGGGGCGCGCCTTCGGTCGCTCGCAGCCATCGCACGGCGCGGCGCGCCATCCGGCGCGGGATTGCCTAGCCGAAAATGAAGAGGGCTGCGTAGAGAACCGCGATGGCGCCGGCGATCGCGATGATGAAGCCGATGCCGACGCGGAGGGAACGGCGCCAGCCCTGATTGGCTCGCGCGGCGCGTGTCGCCCCGGGGCTTTGATCCGTCGGAAAGGCCCGACCCATTCGCTGGCCCATGGGAATGTCCTGAGATGGGGTGGTCCGGCTCACATTTTACCACAGGCGGGGCACCGCTTCTGCCACCCAAACCGAGTCCAGCGTTAACGGCGGCAACCATGGGTAGCCGCGCCACCCCGACGTCCCAATGGCCGCTTGTGTTGAATTGGCCACAGTGGCAATGAAAGCGAGCGTGAACGCTGCCCTCGGCGGGGACAGCTTTCTGCGAAGGTGCGAAACTGCACGGACGCTGGACCGTCCGAGGCAACGCGGACTCCAGGGAGGCGGACGATGATCAATGGCAGGTCAATTTCGATCGGGCTGGCGGCCTCGGCGTTGATCGCCGCGACCGCGATGGCGGCCGATCTTCCTCCCCCGCCCGTCGTCGTCGCGCCGCCGCCTCCACCGCCGATGGCGGCGCCGGCGTTCGACTGGTCCGGTCCCTATATCGGCTTCTACGGCGGCGCCGAATTCGAGGGAACACTCGAGTTCTTCGTCGCCGGCATCCAGGCGGGCTACAACGTCGTCGCCCGCGAGCGGCTTCTGTTCGGCATCGAGGGCCGGCTTGGCGCGGCGTTCGAGGTCGCCCCGTTCGCGGCCACTCTCGAAACGGCGCTGAGCGCCCGCGTGGGCGCGATTCTCGGCGAGCGGGCGCTCCTCTACGGCGAGGGCGGCATCTGGTGGATTCAGGGCGCGCCGTTGCTTTGGACCGCGGGCGGCGGCCTCGAATTCGCCGTC
>CAYOBK010000003.1:0-8170 GCA_964402275.1 uncultured Bauldia sp. | reverse complement strand
CTCGGCATCCGGCTCGATCTCGACAAGGTGCCGGTCCGCGAAGTGTCGATGACCGCCTACGAGATGATGCTGTCGGAGAGCCAGGAACGGATGCTGATGGTGCTCCGTGCGGAGAAGGAGGCCGAGGCCGAGGCGATCTTCCGGAAATGGGGGCTCGATTTCGCGGTCGTGGGCGAGACGACCGACGACCTCCGCTTCCGCGTGGTTCACCACGGCGAGGAGGTCGCCGACCTCCCGATCAAGGAGCTCGGCGATCAGGCCCCCGAATATCAGCGGCCCTATGTCGAGCCGGCGCCGCCGGCGCCCTTGGACCCCGCGACAATCGCCGAGCCTGACGACTATGGCGCGGCGCTGTTGACGATCATCGGCTCGCCCGACATGGCGTCGCGGCGCTGGATCTGGGAGCAGTATGACCACCTCGTCCAGGGGCAGACCATCCAGCGCCCCGGCGGCGATGCCGGCGTCGTGCGCCTCCCCGGCGGCAACAAGGCGCTCGCCTTCGCCGTCGACGTGAAGCCTCGCTACTGCGCCGCCGACCCTTATGAAGGCGGCAGACAGGCGGTTGCCGAGTGCTTCCGCAACCTCTCCGCCGTCGGCGCCGAGCCGCTCGCGATCACCGACAACCTCAATTTCGGCAGCCCGGAGCGCCCCGAGATCATGGGCCAGTTCGTCGCTGCGATCCGCGGGATCGGCGAGGCCTGTGCCGCCCTCTCCTTCCCGATCGTCTCCGGCAACGTCTCGCTCTACAACGAGACAGACGGCGTCGCGATCCCGCCGACTCCGGCAATCGCGGGGGTCGGTCTTCTTCGCGACGCGACCCGAATGGCGACGCTCGCATTCAAGAACGAGGGCGACGAAATTCTCCTCGTCGGCCGCACCGGCTCACATCTCGGCCGTTCGATCTACCTCCGCGAGGTGCTCGGACGCGACGAGGGCGCGCCGCCGCCGGTGGACCTTCCCGCCGAAGCCTATGCCGGCCGCCTTGTCCGCAGCCTGATCGACCGCCAGGAAATCACCGCCTGCCACGATATTTCGGACGGCGGCCTCCTCGTGGCGCTCGCCGAGATGGCGCTAGCAGGAAATCTCGGCGCCACCTTCTCCGCGCCTTCGCCGGCGACGCAGCTCGCATGGCTGTTCGGCGAGGATCAGGCGCGCTATCTCGTGACCTGCGCGCCGGACAGGGTCGGCCTCGTGATGCGCGCCGCGGCGTCTTCGAAACTGCCGGTGACGCCGATCGGCACGGTCGGCGGGGCGGCGCTGAATTGCGAGGGTCTCATCGGCATTCCGCTTGCAAAGCTTCGGCAAGCCTATGAGAATTGGTTTCCTGAGTTCATGTCCCGCCGGGCGTGACCTGACGGCCCCTCGGGCCATGCTCGGATCGGAGGCGGACCGATGCCGATGAATGCCAGCGAAATCGAAGCCCTGATCAAGGCGGCGCTGCCCGACGCCACGGTCGTCCTGCGCGATCTTGCTGGCGACGGCGATCACTTTGCCGCCGAAGTAATCTCCGAGTCCTTCCGCGGCAAGAACCGGGTGCAGCAGCATCAGATGGTCTACGATGCGCTCCGCGGCCGGATGGGCGGCGTGCTGCACGCTCTCGCCCTGCAGACCAGCGTTCCGGAGTGACGGAAGGACCCGGCCGGCCGCCGGATCATACCGGCATCCGGATCATCCCGCCGTTCGTGTTCGTGGCGGCCCTGGCGATCGCCTTCTGCCTGGACTGGCTGTGGCCGGCCCGCGTCGGTCTCCCCGACATCCTCCGGTGGCTGATCGGCGCGATCCTGATCGTCGCGCCGTTCCTGGTACTCCCCTCGGTGTTCGCGGCCTTCCGCCGGGCGGGCTCCGAATACGACGTTCGCCGCGTGCCTGGCGGCCTCGTGACCGAGGGCGCCTTCCGCTATTCGCGAAACCCCGGCTATGTCCTGATGGTCGGATTCTGCGCCGGCGTCGGCCTGGCGGCCAACAACCCCTGGGTTTTCCTCGCTCTCGTCCCGGCCATACTGGTTGTTCACTATAGCGTGGTCCTCAAGGAGGAGGCGGTGCTGGAAAAGCAATTCGGACAGGATTACCTTGACTACAAACGTCGAGTCCGACGCTGGATCTGAGCAGGAGGCTCGAAAACCCAATGTTCGGTTGGAAGGGACGGAGAATGGCCGACACCCAAGCCTGGATCGACAACGAGGTCCGAAGCAACGACATGGTGCTGTTCATGAAGGGCACGCCGGCAATGCCGATGTGCGGCTTCTCCGGCCAGGTCGTTCAGATCCTCGATCACCTCGGCGTGCCCTACAAGGGCGTAAACGTCCTCGAGGACGACGCCATCCGCCAGGGCATCAAGGACTACTCGAACTGGCCGACGATCCCGCAGCTTTATGTGAAGGGCGAATTCGTCGGCGGCTGCGACATCGTCCGCGAGATGTTCCAGGCAGGCGAGCTTCAGGATCTGCTTGCGGAAAAGGGCATCGCACCGAGGCAGACCGCTTCGCAGTAACTGCCGATCGCCCCGCGCAATCGTGGGAACGGGCGCCGCAAACGGAGCGCCCGTTTCGTTTGCGCGCCGCCCCGGTCAGCGCGAGTAGAACTCCACGACGAGATGGGGCTCCATCATCACCGGGTACGGCACTTCGCCTGACGCCGGCACGCGAACGTAGGTCGCCGTCATCTTGCCGTGGTCGACTTCGATGTAGTCGGGCACGTCGCGCTCGGCGAGGTCGCTTGCTTCCAGCACCAGCGCCAGCTGCTTCGACTTCTCGCGGACCTCGATCACGTCGCCGACCTTGCAGACGTAGCTGCCGATGTTGACGCGCTTGCCGTTGACCTTGATGTGGCCGTGATTGATGAATTGCCGCGCAGCAAAAACGGTCGGCACGAATTTGGCGCGATATACGATCGCGTCGAGCCGGCTCTCCAGCAGCCCGACCAGATATTCGGACGTATCGCCCTTTCGCCGCGAGGCCTCCAGATAGATACGGCGGAACTGGCGTTCCGGGATCTCGCCGTAATACGATTTCAGCTTCTGTTTCGCCCGCAGCTGGACGCCGAAGTCGGACAGCTTGCTGCGGCGGCGCTGGCCGTGCTGGCCGGGGCCGTATTCGCGGCGATTGACCGGGCTTTTCGGCCGGCCCCAGATATTCTCGCCAAGCCGCCGATCGATCTTGTGCTTGGCCTTAATGCGCTTGCTCATTTCCGCATATCCCTTTTTCGAATTTGCGAGGGGTACGCGCCCTCCTCTGCCCCGACATCGGGACCGACAGGGAGGCGGCGGAGCGCCCGCCGCTCCCGCGGGAGCGTGAAGCCCGAGGCCGCGGCGCGGCGTCCGGCAGCGGGCTCTTAACCGGGCGGCGGAAGCCTGTCAAACGATCCGCCGTCGCGGCCCGGTAGCGCCATCACCGCTTTTTCGGCGGCCGGGTCGGGCGCCGCTCCAGCGCCGCGACCACGCCGCGGAGCGTCCGGACCTCCTGCTCGGAGAGGCCGGCACGCTGAAGCATCGCCCGGAGCGCCTGGACCATATGCGCCTTCTTCTCGGGCGGGCGGAAGAAACCGGCATCCTCCAGCGCGGCCTCGAGGTGTTCGAATAGGCCGAGAAGATCGCCCTTGGCCGCCGGCGCGGTGTCGTTGGCCCCGGCGAAGGGAAGCCCCCCGCCGATCGCCGCGAGCCGCCATTCATAGGCAACGATGAGGACGGCCTGGGCGATGTTAAGCGAGGCGTGGTCCGGGTCCACCGGCAATGTCAGGATCTCGTCGGCGACGGCGATCTCCTCGTTGCTGAGGCCCCAGCGCTCGCGGCCGAAGAGGACACCGGTGCGCGTGCCGCCGGCGCCGCGCCGGACCAGGTCGAGGGCCGCCTCCTCCGGGCCGCGCACCAGCTTGGCGACCTCGCGCGACCGCGCGGTCGTGGCGAGGACGAAGCCGAGATCGGCCACGGCCCCCCGCACGTCGTCGTAGAGCTCGGCGGCGGAGAGGAGCTCCTCGGCGCCGCTCGCCGCCGCGATTGCCTGCGCGTTCGGCCAGCCGTCGCGCGGCCGGACAAGGCGCAGCCGCGACAGGCCGAAATTCGCCATCGCCCGCGCCGCCGTGCCGATATTCTCGCCGAGCTGCGGCTCGACGAGGATGATCGCCGGCTGGCTCGACTGAGAGCCTCCCGTTTTCCCGCTTGCCTCTTCCGTTGTGACCACGCCAACCCCGATGATAAGAGGACGACCCCTCCCCAGCGCTTCCCCGCAAGAAAAGGTTGCTAATGCCCAGGATCAAGGTTGCCAATCCGGTGGTCGAACTCGACGGCGACGAGATGACCCGGATCATCTGGGCAATGATCAAGGAACGGCTGATCCTGCCGCATCTCGACGTCGACCTCGCCTATTTCGATCTTGGCATCGAGAACCGCGACGCCACCGGCGACCGGGTGACGATCGCAGCGGCCAACGCCATCAAGAAGATCGGCGTCGGAGTCAAATGCGCCACGATCACACCCGACCCGGCGCGGGTGAAAGAGTTCGGCCTCAAAGAAATGTGGCGCTCGCCGAACGGCACCATCCGCAACATCCTCGGGGGCGTCATCTTCCGCGAGCCGATCGTCTGCAGGAATGTGCCGAGGCTCGTGCCCGGCTGGGCCGAGCCGATCATCATCGGCCGACACGCCTATGCCGACCAGTATCGCGCCACTGACTTCATCGTGCCGGGCAAGGGCAAGCTCTCGCTCCGTTTCGATGGTGCCGACGGCGAGATCATCGAGCGCGAGGTGCACGAATTCGAAGATGCCGGCGTCGCGCTCGGCATGTTCAATACCGACGCGTCGATCCGCGATTTTGCGCGCGCCAGCTTCAATTACGGCCTGGAGCGCCGGCTGCCGGTCTATCTGTCGACCAAGAACACGATCCTCAAAGTCTATGACGGCCGCTTCAAGGATATCTTCGCCGAGATCTTCGAGGCCGAGTTCAAGACGCGCTTCGAAGCGGCGAAGATCACCTATGAGCACCGGTTGATCGACGACATGGTGGCGGCGGCGCTGAAGTGGTCGGGCGGGTTCGTATGGGCGTGCAAGAATTACGACGGCGACGTGCAATCCGACACGGTCGCCCAGGGCTTCGGCTCGCTCGGCCTGATGACCTCGGTGCTGATGACGCCGGACGGCAAGGTCGTCGAGGCCGAGGCGGCGCACGGCACGGTGACGCGTCACTACCGTCAGCACCAGGCGGGACAAGAGACCTCGACGAACTCTATCGCCTCGATCTTCGCCTGGACCAATGCGCTGAGGCACCGCGCCAAACTTGACGGCAACCGCCCGCTCGCCGATTTCGCGACGCGGCTGGAGAAGGTTACCGTCGGCACCGTGGAAGCCGGCTTCATGACCAAGGATCTGGCGCTCCTGGTCGGACCGGATCAGGCATGGCTGACCACCGGCGGGTTCATCGACAAGGTCGCCGGCCGGCTGCAGCAAGCCATGGCATCAGCTGCCGTGCGGTAAATCGTCATCGGCGCCCTTGGTTCGCAACGTCTCAATCCCCAGTCGGTCGAGCGCAAGCGCGGCGGCGTCACCGAAGACGAACAAAGCCACGTCGGCGCCGGCGCGCCGCATCCGCTCGCCATCCGCTTCGTCAACACAGCGGACCGCGATCCGTCCCTTGAAGCCGGATTCGCGCAGGCCCTTGATCGCACCTGCCCGGCTGTCCTCGTGCGTAACACCGCGACCGATCGCCGAGGTGGCGACAATGACGTGCCTCGACGAGGCGAGGGGGAGCGTAGCCAGGAACTCCGCATCTTCGGCGTCGCCATAGATCGCCGCGCCCTCGCGGTCCTCGCGGCTGCGCAGTACCGCCTCCGGGTCGTTGTCAATGCCGAGAACGCGAATGCCGCGCGCCTCAAGAATGTCCAGCATCGCCTGTCCGTACCGTCCCAGCCCGAAAAGGATAACGTCCGCGGCGCGGTTCGACGGCGCGTCCCCGCCGAGCTCCGGCACAGGGGACCGGCGTTCAAAGATACTGAGCCAGGGCTCGACCAGGCGATAGAGCCGGCCCGAATAGAGGATCATGTACGTGGATAATGTGATGGTAACGAGGCCGACGAGCGTGACCAGCCCGACCGCCTCCGGCTGTACATGGCCGAGCGCAAGTCCCATGGCGATAAAGACGAGCGAAAACTCGCTGATCTGGGCCACGGTCAGGCCGGCCAGGAATCCGGTGCGTTTGCGATAGCCCATCACACCCATGATCGCCATGACGATCAGAGGATTGCCGATGAGCACGAAGAGGGACAGGACGAGCGCTGCCGGCACCTGCTGACCAAGCACGCCGAGATCGAGCCGCGAGCCGAGCGCGACGAAGAAGAACAACAGCAGGAAATCGCGAAGGCTCACGAGACGGGTGGCGATCGCCTCGCGGTAAGTCGTTGAGGCGAGCGCGACGCCGGCGAGAAGTCCGCCGAGTTCCTTGCCGAACCCGAGCCAGTCGGTGGTGGCCGCGAACAGAACCGCCCAGGCGAGGGAGAAGGTAACGAGCAGTTCGGGCGACCGCGAGGTGACACGCAGCAAAGGCTCGGCAAGGTAGCGGACAAAGACCCCGACGAGGACCAGCATGCCGATGCTGCCCGCCACGAAGACGAAGGGGCCGATCCTCGAAACCTGGTCGTCACCACCCGCGCCCAAGGCGGAGATCGTCACCATCGCCGCCACCACGACGATGTCCTGCACGATGAGGAATCCGAGCGCGATGCGGCCGTGGAGTGTCTCGAGCTCGCGTTTGTCGGAGAGGAGCTTGACGACGATGATGGTGCTCGAGAACGTCAACGCCACGGCGACATAGGCGCTCGTCACGGCATCGATGGCCAGCAGAAGGCAGATGATGAAGCCGATCCCCGCCGTGAACATGACTTGGCCGAGCCCGGTCGCGGCGGCCACCTTCCCGAGGCTGCGGATGATCTGAACGTCGAGTTTCAGCCCGACCAGGAACAGAAGAACCGCGACTCCGATCTCCGCCAGGAGGTCGATCTGCTCCGTGGAGCGAATGAGACCCAGCGCGTCGCCGCCCGCGACGATCCCCGCGGCGATAAAGGCGACGATCAGCGGCTGTCGGAGAACAAGACCGACGATACCGAAGGCCGCGATGAGGAGGAGAAGTGCGGCGAGTTCCTGAAACGCCGAGGCGTCAGTCATGGGGCCGCCTCCGTGCGGCTCGCCACAAGCCGCCCGCGTCTAGTTGCCGGGTCCTCAAGCGATCACCGGAGACGGGTGCAACCGGGGCCAATGGCGGCGCGTCACGCCGCCCGGATGGCGGCTGCGATTGCCTGGAGCGCGGCCTCGGCCCTGGCGCCATCGGGACCGCCGGCCTGCGCCATATCCGGACGCCCGCCGCCGCCGCTGCCGCCGAGTTCGGCCGCGCCGATCTTGACGAGATCGACGGCGTTGTTGGCGGCGGTCAGGTCGGGCGTAACGCCGACGACGATGCTGGCGCGATCGCCCTCGCCGATCGACACGAAGACGACGACGCCGGAGCCGAGACTCTTCTTCCCCTCGTCGACCAGCGGTTTCAGTTCCTTCGCCGGGATGCCGCGAACGACCTTCATCATCATCGGTACGCCGCTCTTCGACAACGCGCGCTCAGCGCCGTTCGCCGCGCCGCCGCCGAGCGCCAGCGCCCGCTTTGCCTCGGAGAGCTCCCGCTCGAGCCGGCGCCGCTCCTCGACCAGCGCCGCCACGCGGTGCTCCACTTCGCCCGGCGCCGACTTCAACGCCGCCGCGACGGCCCGCAGGCGGCGATCCTGCTCCTCGATATCGCGGCGGGCGGTGTCGCCGGTCAGCGCCTCGATCCGGCGGACGCCCGACGCGACCGCTCCCTCCGAAACGATCGTCATCAGGCCGATCTCGCCGGTGCGGCCGACATGCGTGCCGCCGCAGAGCTCGACGGAGTAGCGGCCGCTTTCGGACTCGCCCATCGACACGACACGAACCTCATCGCCGTATTTCTCGCCGAACAGCGCCATCGCGCCCGCGGCGATCGCCGCGTCGCGATCCATCAGTTTGGTCTCGACCGGCGCGTCCTGGAGGATGATGCCGTTGGATATCGCCTCGATCTCACTCATTTCATCCGGCTCGACCGGCTTTGGATGCGAGAAATCGAAGCGCAGCCGGTCCGGGGCCACCAGCGACCCCTTCTGTGCGACGTGAGTACCGAGCACC
>CAYOBK010000002.1:0-3409 GCA_964402275.1 uncultured Bauldia sp. | reverse complement strand
CGCGTACTTCTTCCGCGATCCGCCCCGGGTCAGTCCGCAGGATTCGAACCTCGTGTTGAGCCCGGCCGACGGCCTCGTTGCCTCGGTCGCGCGCGCCTTGCCGCCTATCGAATTGGGACTTGGTCTCGAGGCCCTGCCGCGCGTTTCGATCTACATGGACATGTTCGATTGCCACGTGAACCGCGCTCCCGTCGCCGGACACGTGTCTCGCGTCGCCTATCGCCAAGGCAAGTTCGTCAACGCCGAGCTCGACAAGGCCAGCGAGCAGAACGAGCGCAACGGCATTGTCATCGATGGCCCGCACGGGCCGGTCGGCGTCGTCCAGATCGCCGGGCTGGTGGCTCGACGGATTCTCTGTTGGACGAACGAGGGCGACGAACTTGCCGCCGGCCAGAGATTTGGCATGATCAGATTCGGCTCGCGCCTCGATGTCTATTTGCCGAAACAGGCCACGGTAACGGTGAACGAGGGTCAGACAATGATCGCCGGCGAGAGTACGATTGCCTGGTTCGGCGGGTCGGCCGGATGGCCGGTAAGGGCCGATTGAAGCGATGGCACGGCTCTTTCCCCCTTTCGATCCCGATGAGGCCGGATCCCCGAGGCTCCGGCCGCGTCAGCTGCCGCACGTGCCGGTAAGACTGCTGCTCCCGAACATCGTGACCCTGCTGGCATTGTGCGCGGGCCTCACGGCGATCCGCTTCGCCATCGAGGGCAACTTCGAGATCGCGATATATGCCGTGCTGTTCGCCGCGGCGCTTGACGGGCTCGACGGCCGCGTGGCCCGCCTGTTGCGGTCGACGTCTCGCTTCGGGGCCCAGCTCGACTCGCTGGCCGATTTCGTGAATTTCGGCGTCGCGCCCGCCCTGATGCTGTTCGTCTGGACGCTCAACGACCTCGGTTCGTTCGGCTGGGTCGGCGGCCTTCTCTTCGCGATCTGCGTCGCGCTGCGCCTGGCCCGTTTCAACGTCTCGCTCGACGGTCCAAAGCGGCCGGCATGGCAAAGTGCGTATTTCGTCGGCGTGCCGGCGCCGGCCGGCGCGGTGATCGCCCTGCTGCCGCTCTATATCGAATTCCTCGGCGCGCCTCACGGCGCGTGGACCGCACCCGTGGCCATGGCCTACATGGTCGTCGTCGCGATCCTGATGATCAGCCGCGTTCCGACCTGGTCGGGCAAGCTGATCGGCCGCGTGATCCCGCGCGACCTGGTGGCTCCGCTGTTCATCATCGTCGTGATGATCGTCGGGCTCTTGTTCAGCTTCACCTGGCTTGCGCTCGCCATCGGTACGCTGGCGTACCTCGCTACGCTGCCGCTATCGTGGCGGGCCTGGCATGAGCAAATGCTGGTGGCCGCATCCGCGCCGCCCGACTCCGGCAATGTGGAGCCGCTGCCGTTAAGGCCGGCGTCGGTCGGCGGAAGTCGGCGGCGCAGGCCCGTCGACGATCGCCGGAAACGCGCGCCTGAGTGATTTCAACGCACCGCTGGCGTCGGCCTCGCGGAGGAAATTCAGCAAGCGCCGCATGTCCACGACCTGGCTGTCGATAGCGGCATCGGCCTCCGATTCCGCTTTCTTGGCTTGGCTGTACATCTTGCTTCCCTGGGTTAGTGGCTTGACGGGGCGAGTAGAGCGTCAGCGCGTTATGGGAAGATTACCGACCGCGGCCAAACTCGACGCAAATCCTGAATCAAACGTCGGGATAGGAATGCGGCATGTCGGTGGCGTCGCTGATCGTCACCCGACCGAGCGCATCCTCCACGTAGTTCGGCCCGATCGGAACCTTGCCGTGGCCCTCGGGGATATCGAGCACATAAGTCGGTTGGGCGACACCCGACAGCCGCGCGCGCAACGCGCGCATGAGGGTGCGGCCTTCCTCGATACCGATGCGGAAGCGCGACGTGCCGGGCGCGAGGTCAAGGTGATGCAGGTAGTAAGGCCGCACTCCCAATTCGACGAAACGTCGCATCAACTGATCCAGGACGTCGGCACGATCGTTGACGCCGCGGAGGAGAACCGTCTGGCTGACGAGGACGACTCCGGCGTCGGCAAGGCGCGCCAACGCGCTCGCCGCCGACGTGGTGAGCTCGCGCGGATGGTTGCAGTGAATCGCCATCCACACCGATTTAGTGCGGCCGCCGAGCGCGGTCGCCAGTTCGACCGAGATGCGAGTGGGATCGACGATCGGGACACGGCTGTGCCACCTGAGCACCTTGACGTGATCGATAGCCGCCAGCGCCTTAACCAGTTCCGCAACGCGTCTTGGCGACAGCATCAGCGGATCGCCGCCCGTTAAGATTACTTCCCAAATCCCGGAATGGTCCTCGATATAGGCGAGGGCGGCCGCCAGTTCGCCGGCGGTCAGTGACTCGCCGCCGGGCCCGACCGTCTCTCTCCGGAAGCAGAACCGGCAATAGACCGGGCAAACATGCACCGGCTTGAGAAGCACCCGGTCGGGATGGCGGTGGACTACGCCTTTGACCGGCGAGTACGCGCTGTCCCCGATGGGATCGGCAAGCTCCTCCGGCCGCAAATCAAGCTCACGAATGTCCGGCAGGAACTGCGCGCTGATGGGATCCACCGGATCCGCAGGATCGATCAGCGCCGCGACATCAGGGGTGACGGCCACCGCGTAGCGCCCCGCAACGCGGTCAAGGTCCGCCGTATGCGCAGGCAGGAGGCCGGCCTCGACAAGGCCGGCGACAGAACGGAGGGTCGAAGGCATGACACCCTCCTAGCGCAAGGACCCGCAAAACTGCAAAGCCGGGCGGGCGTCGCGATCCCGGTGGCAGCGCCTCAAGGGTCCGCCGACCCGGCGCGGTCACGCGAAGGGGTCGGCAACCGGCGTCCACTGCACGTCCTCGACCCGGTCGGCGCCGACGCAGAGCATGACCAGCCGGTCGAAACCGAGGGCGACGCCCGCCGCGGCCGGCATCTGGTTCAGCGCCGCCAGCAGATCCTCGTCGACCGGATAGCGCTCCCCGTAACGCCGCTCCTTCTCCACCATTGCCGCCTCGAAGCGGCGCCGCTGCTCGTCTGCGTCGGTCAGTTCGCCGAAGCCGTTGGCAAGCTCGACGCCGCAGGCGAACAGCTCGAAGCGCTCGGCGACGCGCGGGTCGTGGGCGCAGGGCCGGGCAAGCGCCGATTCGACCGTAGGATACTCGGTGAGCAGAGTCGGCCGGCTGTTGCCGAGCTTGGGCTCGACCAGGGCGGTCAGACCCTTGGCGAAGATGTCAGACCACGTGTCGTGGGCGCGCGCCGTGACCCCGGCGCCTTCCGCCATCGCCGCGAGACGATCGCGATCAGCGCCGTCGTCGGCGAGGCTTGCGAGAAGATCGATGCCGGCGTAGCGGCCGAAGGCGTCGGCGACGGTCAGGTGCTCCGGCTCGGCGCGCGGATTGCAGGTGACGCCGCGA
>CAYOBK010000001.1:0-2412 GCA_964402275.1 uncultured Bauldia sp. | reverse complement strand
GCTCGCCGGTCCCGTCGGGACGCTCGTCGAACCGGAAATCCGCGCGGCTGACCCCTCGGCACCCGAGTGCCTGATGTGCCCGCAGGGTCAGCATCCGAGTGTTTTGGTAAACAAGTGGTGAAATTTTTGCGGGCAGAATGTGTTTTGATCCGCCCGGTGCATATTTGGCGTGATAGTCGTAAAAGCGGCCTTCCGTAACGATTTCCAGGACTTCCGTCGCCTCGTCGGCGACCACGGCGCAGGTGAGCTCACGGCCGGGGACGTAACGCTCCGCCATTAACCTTTCGCCGTAGACCCAATCCTCCGACATGAGCTCGGCCGACGGCGGCGAATTCGCCCCTTCGCGGACGATGATTACGCCGAAGCTCGAGCCCTCCTCGATCGGCTTGACCACATAGGGCGGCTCCATCGGGTGCTCGCGCGCCGCGTCTTCCCGGCTGACCTCGAACGACTCCGCCATCGGCACGCCGGCTTCGGCGAGAACCGGCTTGGCGCGGAGCTTGTGCATTGCCAGCGCCGAGGCAAGGACGCCCGAATGCGTGTACGGAATGCCCAGGATCTCAAGGACGCCTTGGATCGTGCCGTCCTCGCCGAACGGGCCGTGCAGGCCGTTGAAGGCAACATCGGGCCGGAGCTCGTCGAGAACGGTCGCGATGCCGCGGTCGACGTCGACGCGTGTTACGCGATATCCGCTTTCCTCCAGGGCTTTGGCGCAATTTTCGCCGGTGACGAGCGAGACCGGCCGCTCGGCCGACCATCCGCCCATCAACACCGCGACGTGCTTGCTCATGCCGCCTTGCGCCCCGCCGCCTGGTCCGCCCGCCGCTGCCTAGCAGGCGAATCAGTAAGGAATGGTTAACCATAAGAATGGCGGCTTTTCGCCGAAAGTGGCTCCGGGCTTGCGAGGTTCAACCCTTGCCGAGAAACGGCTCGACGAAGCCGCCCGGATCGAAGCCGCCGATCCGCTTGATCTCCCAATCGAGCCGGGCGCCCGACGATTCCAGCACTCGGGCGCGAACGGTTTCACCAAGGAGTTCAAGGTCATAGGCGGTCGCCCCGCCGCGGTTGATGAGGAAATTGCAGTGCATCTGCGACACTTCCGCATCGCCGACCACAAGTCCGCGGCAGCCGGCCTCATCGATCAGCTCCCAGGCGCTGCCGTCCGGCGGATTCTTGAAGGTGGAGCCTCCTGTCTTCTCGCGGATCGGCTGGACGCTCTCGCGGTGATGCTGGACTTCGGCCATCGCCGCCGCGATCGCCGCCGGTGACGCCTCTTCGCCTTTGAACAGCGCTTCGATGAAGATGAAATCCTCCGGCGCGGCGCTGCCGCGATAGCTGAAGCCGATCGCGAGGTCGCTGCACATCCGGCGCCGGCCGCTCCGGTCGATCGCCGCCGCCTCGACGAAACGCTCGCGAACCTCGACGCCGTTCGCGCCCGCGTTCATGCGGATAGCGCCGCCGACCGTCCCCGGAATCCCGTGGAAGAAGGCGAAGCCGCCGATCCGCTTCTCCGCGGCAAACGCCGCAAGCCGCTTGTCGAGCACCGCGGCGCCGGCGCGGATCCGCAGGCCCGGCTCGGCCGAGATTTGCCCGAATCCCTTGGCCGAAAGGCGGACCACCATCCCTGGAACGCCGCCGTCCCGGATCAGAACATTGGAGCCGACGCCGATCGCCGTGACCGGCACGTCCACCGGCAGCGCCGCCACTACGCCGGCGAGGTCGTCGGCGTCGGCCGGCTGAAACAGAAGCTCCGCCGGCCCGCCGACGCGGAACCACGTCCCCGGCGCCAGCGGCGCGTTCGGCGTCAGGCGCCCGCGCGCGATCGACTCGAGATCACGGAGGAGGCGCGAGGAGATCGTCTCGTCAAACACGGGCCGATTCCGCCGGGACGGCGACCCGCAGAAGCCATTGCTTCAGCACGGCCACGCCCGCCACGGCGATCGCCGCCCCGTGGCGCGCGGTGTCCCCGCGTATCCGATTGGGATCGATCCCCGCATTCGCGAGTTCGGCGGCGTGGCCGATAAGCCATTGCCCGATCCGCGCCGGATCGGCCTCGATGTGGAACTGCAACGCCAGAACATGATCGCCGAGCATGAACGCCTGATTGCGGCAGGTCTCGGTTTCCGCAAGGCGCGTCGCTCCGGCGGGGAGCGTGGCGATGTCGCCGTGCCAGTGCAGCACGGCCTTGCCGTCGAGCGGCGCCAGCGGCGACGCCCTCCCTTCGGCGGTCAAGCGGATCGGCGCCCAGCCGATCTCCTTGGCAAGCTCCGGCCCGACGGATGCACCGCGCGCCGCGGCGATCAGCTGATGCCCGAGGCAAATGCCGAGTGTCGGCCCGCCCCGGTCGAGCCTGGCGGCGATTGCCGCGATCTCGTCGGTCAGGAACGGATAGGCCTCGGTCTCGTAGACACC